>JAYUTQ010000153.1:0-4093 GCA_043755055.1 Chitinophagaceae bacterium
CCATCGGTATGGTAGCGTAGATTAATAATTTATGAAAATCGTACAAGCCGGAGTAGGCCTTTGTGCCATCGGTAGTGGTATTCATTCTGTTGTTATAGCAGGAATACTGATATTAATTGCCGGCGTTCTAACTTATTTATTATTAAAAAATACTACTGCCTTACTAAAATGAAGGTTTGGCAGTATTTTGTTTACATCCGGTAGAAAATAAAATTGAAATTCCTAAAAATATTTATAATACCTTGAAAACAAGTGGATTAGAAATAGATAGATTGATAACTGAAAGATTAATTCTTATTCCCTTCACGACTAAAATTTGCAAAAATCTTATAAATAATGACTTTAGTGATTTATTAAAAATTGGAGTAAAAAGAGGGATAAGCTGGCCAGATATTGATGTTATAGAAACGTTGCCCAAAATACTTGAAAACTTGTCAAAAGTTGAATCGCCAACAGGATTTGAATCGTGGATGATTATTAAAAAGGAAACCTTTGAAATAATAGGAGATTTGGGATTTAAAGGGTATAACAATCATGAAAAAAACGTTGATATCGGATATGGTATTATAAAAGAAGAAAGGAGAAAAGGTTATGCAATAGAAGCCACAACAGAACTTATAAAATGGGCATTTTCAAAAGACAACGTAAAGGAAATAACAGCAAGATGCTTAGTGGGTAATGTTAGTTCTATCAACTTGCTAAAAAAATTATGTTTTATAAATACGAAAGCAGACAATGAAATGGTGTATTGGTCATTGCAAAATAAATAATACCCAAAAAATGCCAACTTCTTATTTCACCCACAACATGAGCCGTATAATATCTGTATTTGTTTTACGAAGTACAATAAAAATACTCCACAATAAAGCCATCGGTATGGTAGCGTAGATTAATAATTTATGAAAATCGTACAAGCCGGAGTAGGCCTTTGTGCCATCGGTAGTGGTGGGCGTAAAACCATAAGCAGCTATAATAACTGGTATGTTATACACTACAAAAATAGTATAGCCGAAAAGTAACAACAGTAAAATAGTATTTACCGTTTGGTAACCTTTAAAAATCCATGGATTTTTTTTTAACCACACCCTTACACCAATTAAAATACTACTTGTTACAAACACTACTCCTGCTAATATTCCTATCAACATCATAAAGACTTCAAGGTGGCCAAAATGGCTGAAAATAAAAACAAAGCCCGGAAGTTCTTCATTAGCATCGGCAGCAAAAACAAGGCCCGTGTCAACTACATAACGGAGTATGTATATTATGGAAATTACAGAACAGGCCCCCAAAATTCCATATAAAAGACTTAGCTGTAAAAGTAATGAGTGCTGCGAAGGTTTTAACACCAAAATCCAGGCTAGTAATAAGGCTGCAATTAGCACCACCATTAATATAGGATAATGAAAAATGGAACCACCTTCCGGATCGCTAAATAGAAATAGTGTACCAATAATACCAACTGATAAGCCACTAGCTGCTACATAACTGCCCCAATTCGAATCCACGTTTTGAAAAAGCATTTTTATACCTCCAAAAAAAATACCCAATGCAATAAAAAGAAATATCTGGAGCAATTTTATTTACTGTTTATTGTAAAAAACTATATAAAAAAGTACCCAATTTGAGTTGGATTGAATTGTGAAAAGGCATCCTATTATTTACTCATACTCGATGGCCAATCTTCTTCTTTTGTACCAAATTTAGATGGTTTGGCGCCCATGGTTATTTCCCATTTACCGCCTTTCATCATATCCGCATGGCGAATAAAAGATTGGGTGTACTCTGCCTCGTTCCATGTTATTTTCTGGATGTACTTATTCTTGAAATTATTGTCAATTACTTTAAGATTAAAGATTTTTTTATTGGGTAAATAAATGGTCGCATCATCTATCAGCGGACTGCCTAAAACATATTCGCCGTTAGCCGGGTTCATAGGATACATGCCCAAGGCACTCCATACATACCATGCACTCATTTGGCCACAATCCTCATTACCACTCAATCCGGCAGGGGTAGTGTTGTACATCTGCGCCATTATTTCCCTTACTTTTTCTGCTGTTTTCCACGGCTGCCCAAGGGCTGTAAACATGTATGCAATATGGTGGCTTGGCTCGTTTCCATGAGCATATTGGCCTATCATGCCACTAATATCGTTGCTCACATTTTCACCATTCATTTTGCTGGTAATGGTAAAAAGAGAATCCAGTTTCAGCAGCAGTTTATCATTGCCACCCATTAACCGGGCATAGCCTTTTACATCGTGTGGTACAAAAAAGGTATGTTGCCATGCCGTGCCTTCTATATACATCCCCTTATCGTCATGCTCACTATAGTAAGGGTCAAAAGGCTCTACCCAATTGCCATTGCTATTTCTGGCCCGGAAAAATCCGGTTTTTCGGTCGAATAAAAACTGGTAGTTGGCGGCACGTTTCATAAATAAATCGTAGTCGTCGTATTGCTTTAATTTTTTTGCAACCTGTGCCAGGCACCAATCGTCGTAAGCATACTCTAAAGTAATGGTTACACTGTGGCCAAATTTATCCTGCGGCACATAATTGTATTGGCGGTAAGCATCGGTACCACGAATATTTTGCATGGCACTATTACGCATGGCCACATAGGCCATCTCCCAATCAAAACCACGAATATTTTTCATAATGGCATCGGCAATAACGGGTACGCTATGGTAGCCGGTCATGGTATTGGTTTCGTTAAAACCAAGGTCCCACACCGGCAGCGATCCATGTTGATCGTAAAAGGCCATTAAACTATTGATGATGTTGGGCACTAATTCTGTCTGTGTAACGGTAAGCAAAGGATTGGCCCCTCTAAAAGTATCCCACAAACTTTGTACGCTAAAAATGAGGCCTGTCTTCGATTTTTCCACCTGTGCCTTTGCATTTTTATAATCGCCTTTGGCATCGCTAAAAATTATAGGGGCCATATAAGTATGGTACAATGCGGTGTAAAATATTTGCATTACCTGTTTATTGGCACTATGTATTTGCACTTTTCCCAATTCCCGCTCCCATATATTTTCGGCCTGTGTTTTTACCTGCTCAAAATTGAAGCCCGGCATTTCGTTTAACGATTCCAGAGCCCCTTCAATACTGGCAAAACTAATACCCACTTTCATCGTTACCCGTTCATTGGCCTTTGTTGGAAACAGAAAACACGCCAAAACTTTTTTACCCTTTGCATCCTGACCTGCGGCGATTGTTTTGCCATCGGCAAAAACAGTTATTTTGGGTATGGCCTTATTCAGTTTTACGGCAAAAAAGACCCATTGTTCTTTGGCCCATCCCGTACTTTTTCGCCAGCCTACAAAGCTGCTGTCGTTTATTTTTTTAAAGAAACAATCTGTGGCCTTGTCCCAGTTAATGGCAAAGCCAAGATCGAAACGAATCATAGCATTTTGCGAAGCAGGAAAAGTGTACTTATGCATACCGCAGCGGGGCGAAGCTGTTAATTCGGCCCATATATCGCTGTCTTTTAAATGCAAAGCATAATAGCCAGGCGTTGCGGTTTCCTGTGCATGGCTATACCTGCTTTTTATGGGCAATGTGTCCGCTATTCGGCCAACGGTTGGCATGACAGATACATCACAAAGATCGCCAATACCGGTGCCGCTTAGGTGCGTATGGCTAAAGCCCTGAATGATGGAATCTGAATAATGGTAACCGCTGCTCCAATCCCAGCCCTGTGTGCCATTATCGGGGCTCAACTGCACCATACCAAAGGGTAATGTTGCACCCGGATAAGTATGTCCATGGCCACCTGTACCAATAAATGGATTTACAAAATTGATAAGCCTGTCCTGTGAAAAAAGTAAATAGTGAGTGGTAATTAGGGCGTAGGTCAACAACAGTTTTTTCATGGCCGGGCTGTTAGGTTTTGATGCAAATTAATGGTTAGGGAATAAAGAAAATTAACAGGCTCCCCAAGCGCTCAGGTTAGGGGCGTTTAAAACCGTAATTTTTTAGACTATACTCCATCATAGATAATTAATCCTTAGGCAAAATTTAAAACCACTTTGCTGTATCAATTTTGTAAATACATTTATTGGTACAGGTGGCCATGGACATACTTA
>JAYUTQ010000154.1:0-4090 GCA_043755055.1 Chitinophagaceae bacterium
GCAAACGATATATTGTCCGATCTTGAAAAAAGATGCTCGTCTTCCCTTGGGTCATTAATAAAATATTCATTTTTTACACTTTCATTTTCAAGACACTTATTGAGTAATTTTTTTAGGTTACTATATTCATCTCCGGTTACAAACGGATGATCTCTTCGTTCAGTTTTTCGCCCCAACATTTCCAGATTAATATTTGCTGTTACATACGATGGTTCCATTTGATCTACAAATAATTGTGAACCGTACATTCCTGACTCTTCTGCTGAAAAGGCAATAAAAATGAGTGTTCTTTCCTGACGGCCTTTTGCCGTATAATACTCAGCCAAAGAAAGCAAGGCAGCAATACCACTTGCATTATCATTTGCACCATTAAAAATGGTATCTGCATTTCTATTTTCAAATATTCGGGTTAAAAAAGGGGTATTACCTATAGTGCCAATATGATCGTAATGAGCAGAAAAAATTACTATTTCATCACTTTTATTTACACCAGGAATTACCCCCACTACGTTTCGTAAAAGAGGACCGATAGTATCGCCTTTACTTTTAATTCTAAAGTCCTGAAAAAAACCATTTAAACCCTCAATTTTTTTTAAACCAATCAAACCCATCCTTTCTGCTATAATTTCTGAAGCCTTAATGGATTCTTTGGCATTCCATAACCTGCCTTGTAAACTATCATCTGCCAATTGGTATACTATGTTTTTAAGTTTTTGTGGTGTAATTACAGAATCAGCCAGCCAAGATTGAGACCGTGCAGATAACACGATAACACAGGTAAGCAAAGCCATTAATAAGGTACGAAGCATAAGCAAAATAATGGGAAAATGAAGTTTTGAGAAACCATTTCCCCGAACTGTAAACTTATCTACCCTTTAATTGCTGTATTTAACTGCATTTGATTACTAATTGCTTGTAAAACCATCTTGGCATGGTTTTGCATAAAACAATGCCGTAACAAAAGACAAATACAGATGAAAAAATTAGTAGTAGTATTATTTGCAGCAGCAGGATTTGCAGGTGTAAAAGCTCAAAATGTTTCTTTCGGCCCGGTGGCTAGCGTTAACCACTCATGGATTACAGGTAATCCACAAAGCGACAGACAATTTAACCTTGGCTATAAAGTAGGTGGTACATTAACTTACAGTGTTAATCCAAACACAGGTATAGGTGCCGATTTTCTTTTTGCCAACGAAGGATCACGTGCCGAAAAAGTGCTTTCAGGTTTAAAATACACCACCAAAACAAACCTTAACTACATAAGAATACCACTTAAACTAACGCATTTCTTTGGCCAGTTAGGCGACAGATTGCGTCCAAAATTGTACATAGGCCCATCTTTAGGTTTCCTTGTAGGTGGAAAAACAAAATTTGAAACAGAAACGATGTCTTCGGGAAACGTTGTAAAGTCTGAGATAAAATCCAAAGACAATTACAAAGGTTTTGATTTAGGTGCTATGGTAGGTGCAGGTTTAAATTATCGTTTAGGTACAGCCACTTGGTTAAATTTCGATTTTAACTATACCAATGGTTTAATAGACATCAGCAAAGCTAATTCCAGCTGGAATGCAAACAGAAACTTTGGTATGTCTCTAGGTGTAGCATTCCCTATTGGAACGTATACTGCAGCCAAGTAAAAAAAAACAAACACACACAATAGATTATATCCGGTACAGATTTGTATCGGATTTTTCTTTTTAAACCCTTTTGTAATGGGTCCTTGTCTGCTAAAATGGATTATTAACCCATCTTTAAAAGCTGCATCTGCTACCTTTGAACGGATGCATTATATAAAACGAAAACAAAGGCTTCTTTTTTTGGCCATCGCTACATTTTTATTGTTTCAAATAACTGCCTGTAAAAAACCAGACAGCAGTTTTAACGGCCGCATTACCTTTCTTAATGGTATTATCAATTCCGAACCCATTACCATAAAACTGAATGAAACGGTGCTGATCGAAAAAGATAGCTTTGGCGTATTGAAGGCTAATGCTGTAGCTCCATCTGGAACGTTTAAAGTTGGGTTTTTTATTGGCACAAGTACTAGTCCCAATTTTTCCATCACCACCAATATTGAGTCGGGCAGAAATTACACCTGGTTTGGTTACGATTCTGCTCACCAGGGAAAAGTGTTTTTAAATAAAGATTTTTTGCCGGCAAACGTAACCGAAGGCAAATGTGCCATTCGCTTTTTTTCACTCATCCCCAATAGCAACGGCCTGTTTTTACAAAACGACACCGGCAAAACATTCCTAAGCGGTAAATCTTTCGATAACTATCCCAACACTTTTGAAGAAGCCGATACTACAAGCCTGCTTTTAAAAATGAGAATGAATGGCACCGTTGCGGCACTCGACAGCCTGAAAAAACCGTTGACCGGTGGCAAAATATATACCATCTTCCTCACCGGCAGCCTTGGCGGCACCGGCGTACAAAAACCAAAAATGATTTTTCTGGAACATAATTAGGCTGAAAGGATTTTATAGCACACGGATGAGATAGATTGAGCAGATTACCACTGATTTTTTTAGAAACACCAATTGGATTCATAACAAAAAATCCGTTCTTAATCCGTTCCATCCGTGTTTATCCGTGTTCCCATCCTACTTGTGTATTCACTCTTTCCCATTTTTTTAACGAAGGGCTATTGCCTTTGGAAAGGTTATTGCTATTTTGCAGCCCTTGAAAACACTACATCATTAGTATGAGCAAACCTATTATAGCCTTTGTAACCGGTGGCTACAGCGGCGAAGCCGAAATCAGTTATAAAAGCGCCATTACCATAGAGGCCAATATCGATACCGAAAAATACAGCTATCATAAAATAGACATCCGTAAAAACGGCTGGTTTGCACCACAGCCCGATGGCAGCGAAATAGCTGTAAATAAAAGCGATTTCACCCTAACGCTTGATGGCCAAAAAATTTCCTTCGATGCGGTATTAATAGGCATCCACGGCACGCCGGGAGAAGATGGCAAATTGCAAGGCTATTTCGACTTGCTTAATATTCCCTATACCAGTTGCGATGCGGCCACTTCGGCCATTACTTTTAATAAAAGATATACTGTGGCCGTAGCTGCTTTTAGCGGCATATCGGTAGCCCGTTCGTTGCATTATTTTAAAGGCGACAGCATAGATGTAAACTATGTAAGCACCCAACTCTCCTACCCCGTTTTTGTAAAACCCAATAATGGCGGCAGCTCCATAGGCATGAGTAAGGTAAATAAGCCGGATGATCTGCAAGATGCTCTGAACAAGGCTTTTAAGGAAGATGATCAGGTTCTAATAGAAGAATTTATTGTTGGCCGTGAGTTTACAATTGGAGTTTGTAAAATAAATAATGATATTGTAACATTGCCTTTTACCGAAGTAATTGCCGAAAATGAATTCTTCGATTTTGAAGCCAAATACCTGGGTAAAAGCAAAGAAATAACACCAGCTGAAGTGGATGAATCCACAGCAGAACAAGTTCGGCATGCAGCAAAAAAAATCTATCAGATTTTTAATTGCCGAGGCGTGGTGAGGATTGATTTTATTTACAACAAAGAAAAAGCCCAGCCCTACATGCTGGAAATCAACACTGTGCCCGGCCAAAGTGCGGCAAGCATTGTACCTATGCAGGTAAAAGCCAAAGGCTGGACGTTGAAAGATTTTTACAGCGGATTGATTGAGGCTGCTTTAGGCAAGTAGGGATTAGGGAGTGTAATGTTTAAGATTATTAAGAATTTTAAAATTATTCTGAAAACTTGTCATTATTTGTTTAACCTACTAATCCAAGGCTTCTGCCTTGGGAATTTGTACGGGTGAAATTAAACTGGCCTTCTTTATGTTCCAAGGCTGAAGCCTTGGGTTAGTAAATTACCTGATTGTAGGTGAAATGATAGAAAGAGGGATTGTATCCACGAAGCCCGTTTTCCTAAAAAGCGAAATATGGCATATAAAATGCTGGTTTTCCATAACCCAATATACATTGAAGTACCGTGATCATCAAAACCTATTACCATTCACACCCTTAAAATGCGATTCAAAAGCATACAGTTAACAATTTCAAAATGCCGCCGATGCACATCACCACATAAAGAAATGTGC
>JAYUTQ010000155.1:0-4088 GCA_043755055.1 Chitinophagaceae bacterium
TGCCCAGGCTTTGTGCTTCTTCTATCTCACTAAAGTGTATGCCATTGCTGGTGTACAGTATTTGCTTTGGCTCAAAACCCGCCAGCATGGCCAGTTTTACTTCGTTGATGGAGCTGCAATCGATACCTGCACCAATGGATTTAATATGTTTTAAAATGTTAACGTTTGTAAGTGCTTTGCAGGCGTAAAAGATTTTTACGTTGCCACCGGCAAACGCAGTTTGCAGGCGTTGGTACTGGCTTGTAATGGTTAATGCATCATATACATACACCGGTGTGCCATATTCGCTGGCTATAGAAATAAGTTGTTCGTTAGTAATCATCAATAAGGTTGTGGGGTAAAAATTTCAATGATGCCGCTTTGTTGTATGGCGGTGATGATGGGTTTGTCTTTAGTCCAGAGCAATGCATTTTTTTCTAAAGCAAGTGCTATGTAATCAATGTCTTTTGCATCCACACGTTTGCAAACTCTAAATGCTTTGTAATAGTTGGCAGTAGTAATTTCAGAGGATGGTATAATTTGTAAAGTATCTAAAATCAAGTGTAGTTGATGATAGAATTCTACATCAGTAATTTTGCTTTTTTTAAGTATTCGTTCTTTGTGTTTAAAAAGTTCAACGATTAAAAAGGTTGAGCCAAAAATCTGATGATTTTCTGAAAAGAATATTGGTGCATATTTTGAATCACTTCGACCCAAAATGGCAAATATTATATTGGTATCAATTACTATCCTCATCTACAATTCCTTCCTTTTTTTTGTATGCTTCAATTCTTGCTAAAATCTCCGGCATTCTTTTTTCTACTTCCTGCCTCCTGTAAATGTTATTTTCTTCTATCAGGTCTGTAAAGTTTGCATCATTTAGTTCTGCCAAAGCCTGAAACTCTGCCTGGTTCAATAAATTCCTCAACTGTTTCTCCTGAAACACATCCTTCTTAAAACGAACAATGTATTCCGTCTCCGTTTCCTTCATTATAAAATTTTCCATATCCGTTTCATTTTTTCAAAAGTACAAAAAAAGGAACGCAGTTCAGGCATTCCTCTTGGGCTCATCAGTTAGTAATAATACAACTTTACGGCTGTGGGTCTTCCTGTTCATCAGCTTCCGGTTTATCTTCTTTTATCTTATTCTCTTCCGAATCACCGGCTGCTAAGTCTGTTGAAATAATTGTTGCTGAACCGTTTTCAGTTTCTACAGTTATCGTTTCTGTATCTAACTCTTCTACAATAATTTCGGCTTCTTCATTGCTGTTGTCAGTAAATATTTCCGCTTCTTCTGCTTCCAATACTTCTTCTATATTCCCGTTTTCGTCCACTATTAATGTTTTGTCTTCTTCTATCAGGTCGGCGTCTACAGGGTTAGCTTCGCCTACAGTGGTAGATTCCACCATATCGGATGCCACAATATCACTCAGCTTGGGTAATTCATCGGCACTGTTAATGCCAAAATAATCCATAAAAGTTTTGCTGGTGCCATAAATCAGCGGCTGGCCGGGTGCATTTTCTTTGCGACCGGTTATGAGCACCAAATCTTTTTCAAGCAATTTTTGCACGGCATAATCGCAGTTTACTCCACGCAGGCCCTCTATTTCGCCTTTGGTAATGGGCTGCTTGTAGGCAATAATGGCCAATGTTTCCATGGCCGCCGTACTGAGGCGTTTTTGGTATTTGTCGCCATTGAGTTGGGCAACGGTTTTGTGATAAGCAGCCTTGGTTAAAAACTGTAAACCACCACCACTTTGCTTTAATTCAAATGGATAAAATTCGCTGTTGTATTTTTCTTTAATGGCTTCTACAGCACTTTCCACCTGATCTAAAGTGGCCCTGTCTTCTATAAAGCCCAATGCATTGTTCACAAGTTCCACAACTTCTAAAGACGTCAATGGTTTCTCACTTGCAAAAACAAGTGCCTCAATATGTGGTATGATGATGCTTAGTTCCATGATTTTTTTGAAGTCAATGGGTCATTTGGTCAATAAGTCATTGGAGAGAAATGAGTCTAAATTATTTGTTTCTGTCGCAGAGTATTCAGCCTCACTTTCTTTCATTTCATTTAAAGTAGCTTCTGTTCCAATTGACTTTATATAACCATTTATCAATCTAAAATATCGGGCAAAGAGATTTCTAATTGCTATATTTTCTTCAGCAGTTATTAATTGTCTTGTAAATGCTTTTCTAAGACAAAATGTACATTCAAAAGCTGAGCCCCTGCTGTAATAATTAAAATTTTTATTTTCTTTAAAAAAGAATCTGCCATATCCTTCTGCAATATTAAATGCAATTGAATCAGGAGATCTGACAAACTGTTTTCCTAATGTGTCTTTATTAAAGTAATCCCATTTATCTATTGTTACCCAAACCCTATCACCAATTTCCATTGCTACTTTATAAACTTCAAGGTCAATCAGATTTATCAATTACAAGTAATTTTAAAAGCAATAAAATATTTAATTAATGACTATTGACCAAATGACTAAGTGACCAAGAGATTTACCCCTGCAATGCCGCTGCACCACTTACAATTTCGGTAAGCTCGGTTGTAATAGCTGCTTGTCTTGCACGGTTGTAGCTAATTTTCAGGCTTTTCAAAAGCTCGTTGGCGTTTTCGCTGGCTTTGTCCATGGCGGTCATTCTGGCTCCATGTTCACTGGCATTGGCGTCTAGCACGGCTTTGTATAATTGGGTATTTAAAATTTTAGGCATCAACTCGGCAATCAGTTGCTCCTGATTGGGCTCAAAAATAAAATCGGCTTTGGCAGCTCCGGCCTTGGCCACTATTTTAGGAATGGGCAACATACGCTCCAAAGCGAAACGTTGGGTAGCGGCGTTTTTAAATTCGCTGTAAATCAATTCCACTACATCAAAATCTTTGTTTAAAAAACCTTCAATAGCAGCTTGGGCAGCCTTTTGAACGTTCTCAAAACTGAGGTTCAAAAAAATATCTTTAAAAGAAGCATCGGCTTTAAACCCTTGCTTAGACATGCTTTCGTAGCCTTTTTTACCAATACCCCAAATGGTTACGTTGCCCTTGGCCTGTTGGGCAGCGTAATTTTCTACAATCGTAAGTTTTGCCAGTTTTATTAGGTTGGCGTTGTAACCACCACATAGACCACGGTCGCTGGTAACGAGTATTAGTAGCACTTTTTCAATGGGGCGGTCAATGGTTAAAGAGCCGCCGGCTGCACCTTCAGTATTGCTTACAATGTTGCTCAGCATTTCCTGTAGTTTTTGTGCATAGGGACGCATTTGTGTAATGGCATCCTGTGCACGGCGAAGTTTGGCCGCACTCACCATTTTCATGGCCTTGGTAATTTGCTGTGTACTCTGTACGCTTTTTATCCGGTTACGAACCTCTTTTAATGCACCGCTCATTTTTATTTACGATTTATGATTTGGGATGTAAGATTTTGTCATTAAGTCGATATATATTCTGATTGTAAGCTTAACAATCTTTGTAAAAGACTATTGGCAAGTGACCCTATGACCTTTTTCTGGCTGCAAAAGTAGGGTTTGATGCCGAAACATCCAATGCTAACTTGGGTGTAAAACATACCTGACCCTGTGTATTGCCATAACTTGTGGAAAAGCCTATTTTGCTAACAAATAAACGATGATGCACAACTTAACGAGTATACTTTCCGACGTGGCCCCGCCTATTGGCGCAATAGCAGGTTTTGCAATATTGGTAATTGCAGCAATAGTTGGTATTCTGTTGTTAGTAAAACGGTTTTTAAAAAATAGAAAAAGATAAATGATTGAGATGTGGTAACCAGACATTTAGCCCGACCCAGAGTTTTACCAAATACCCGGTCTTGGTCAATCGTTATTTGTTTATTCTATAGTTTTTTGCCGATACAATTTGCTACATGCAAGTAATGATGGAAGTTAGGTCAACCTTGAATTTATACAAACGCATTAAAACCCATCCAACCCATTACTGCCACCACAAGCCAGCCCACAATCCGCAGCCACCATGGGTGCTGATAACTGCCAAATAATTTTGTGCGATGGCTTGCAAGTAGCATAAGCCCAAGCGAAACCGGTAAAATCAATCCGTTTAAAGCCCCTACGGCAATGAGAATTTCCTTTGG
>JAYUTQ010000156.1:0-1860 GCA_043755055.1 Chitinophagaceae bacterium
GCGAAGGTTCTGCTATTCATAAGGCAGTTGGGCAAGACCGAAAAGGAAAAATTTCGCCATGATTTTTAGCCAGCGTTTTGGCTAAAAGATAATAAGCCACCGCACACATTAGCAGCACAAAGCCATACAACACCACCGGCCATGTAGTAAAAGAATTTTTTCCCATCCACCCACTTGCAAACGGGATGAGGGACAGCCAGAAAAGCAGGTGTGTATTAGCCCATAGGGTTTTGCCATTTACCTGCGTAGAGGCATGTAGCATGTGATGGTGGTTATGCCAGTAAATACCCACATAGATGAAACTAAGGATATAGCTTATTAAAACCGGCAACAAAGGTTTAAGCGATGCAAGTGAATCATCGCCCTGTGGTACTTTCATTTCCAACACCATAATTGTAAGTATAATAGCTAAAACGCCATCACTAAATGCTTCTAATCTACCTTTTCCCATATCTACCGTTTATTTAGGTTGTAATGTAATTGAAATTTTTTCAGTGCATTTTTTTAAAAAAGATGTTTGTCAATAGATTTTATAAATGCTACCATACTATTAAGGGCTATATAATTAGTTCAGTTCCTTAACTTCCCCCAATATTAAAACCCAAACGATGAGAAAAATTGCATTTGTAAGTTGCCTTTTGCTAATAACCTTTGGTAGCATGGCACAAGACCTTAGCTATTACCTGCCGCAGAACATTGGTTATAGTGCTATAGTTCCAAAACCTAAAGATGTTATTTACCACGAACCCGGCGAATGGCATGTTACCCACGACAGGCTTGTAAACTATATGAAGGCGATTGCTACCGCAGTACCCGACCGTGTAAAGCTGGAAACCATGGGACTTACATACGAAAGCAGGCCGCAGGTGTTACTCATTATTACCAGCAAAAAAAATCATGCGAACCTTGAGCAAATCAGGCAGCAGCACCTTCAATTAACGGATGCCACAAAATCGGCAGCGCTTAATATTTCCGATATGCCCATTGTGGTGTATATCGGCCACAGTATTCATGGTAATGAATCAAGCGGCAGCAATGCTTCGTTGTTATCGGCTTATTATTTGGCTGCGGCTCAGGGTAAGGAAATAGAGGATTTACTGGATCATGTGGTGATTCTTTTCGACCCCTCTTTTAACCCGGATGGCTTGCAGCGATTTAGCACCTGGGCCAATCAGCATAAAAGTAAAACACTTGTTACAGATCCCAATAGCCGTGAGTTTAACGAAGTATGGCCCGGCGGCCGCTTTAACCATTATTGGTTCGATCTAAACCGGGATTGGCTGCCGGCAGTACATGTGGAAAGCCAAAACAGACTGAAATGGTTTCACCTGTGGAAGCCCAATATTTTAACCGATCACCACGAACAAGGCAGCAATGCAAGCTTCTTTTTTCAGCCCGGTGTACCATCAAGGGTTAACCCGTTAACGCCTGCTAAAAATCAGGAACTCACTGCTAAACTTGGTAAATTTCATGCGGCATTTTTAGATAGTATTGGCTCTTTGTATTTTACCAAAGAAAACTACGACGATTTTTATTATGGCAAAGGTTCCACCTTTCCGGATATCAATGGCGGTATCGGTGTTTTGTTCGAACAGGGCAGCAGCCGTGGCCATGCACAGCAAACGAGTAATGGCATTCTGCGGTTTCCGTTTACCATCCGCAACCAGTTTGTTACGGCCATGAGTACCTTACAGGGAGCCAAAGAAATGCGTAAAGAATTTCTGGAATACCAACGGGATTTCTTTAAAAAAATAGCTGCAGAAACAGGGTAAACAAAGTACCAACACCAGCCATGCACATGGCAATGAAGGGAAGATCGTTTTTCTCCACTGGCAGGAAATGTTTGTAAAACGGCAGGAA
>JAYUTQ010000157.1:0-4084 GCA_043755055.1 Chitinophagaceae bacterium
CCATAATCCCAATACCATTTAGCCAAAGTACCGGCGGCAATACTGCTACTATCGGTAAATACTACCGGCAGGCCGGGACAATTGGGCAAACTGGTACCAAATTTTGGAATGGGCGGTGAGGATATATTGAAAAGCTTGGTTGTGTCGGCTATACAACCCACATCGGTAATAATACTCAGTTTTACAGGATAGGTTCCACCTGCTGTGTATAATTTCGAAGGATTTTTTACAGAATCAGTCGTCATATCGCCAAAATTCCAATTCCATTTAATTACCGGGCGGCCCTGGCCATTAGAGGAATCAATAAACTTAACAGAGTCAGTTAAACAGCCTGAATGGATAAAATCCCAATTGGCTTTTGGCTTATCAAAAACCTGAATATCGTAATCAATTTCATTAACACCGCTACAACCTTCTGATGTTGGGTTGGTAGCTACTACGGTAATTGGGTAGGTACCTACCGTACTGTACACATAAGGCGTGGTAAGCCTGTATAAATAAACGATTTTACCCTCTACTAAATAAGATGAATCCGGAACAGGATTGTTATTGGTAATGTTTGGAAATGATCCTTTAAAATCCCAAACAAGCTTTGTGGCCTGGTAAGGTAATGTGATGCCAATATTAAAAGGCGTATTAACACAAGTGGCCGGAAATGTTACCGTTGCAAATTGATTTTTAATAATGATGGTTTGAAACAGGTCTTTAATGTTGGTACCTGCATTGTAACCATAACTTTCAGCTGCTCCGTAACCGTAAGCTATTGCATTAAAACCAGAATCGGACTGTATAGAATGCTGTCCGGCTGTTACTCCTTGTGCAGCCCCTAACTGGGCATACGAATAACCCGGTAATTGTGGGTGGGGAATAAATGAAGTGCCACGTGGAATATTATCCAGCCTGAAGGAGGCTACGCCATTTGTGGGAATAATTACATTAATAAAATGAACGGAAATAGCAAAGTTTGGTGTAGAGTTCAAAATTACCTTACTAATGTTCTGCTCTATGGGGCTTAAGTAAATTACCTCAGGGTCGCCGGTACCACCATTGCCACATTGGTTAGCTGTAGTAATGTATTGGGCAACTGTAATGGGTTTATCTGCATCAATAAAAAATGGTGTACTTGTTTGGCCTAACTGGTAGTAAAAATTTCCAACCAATCCGGTTTGTATAGTGCCATTTACTCTTACAACTGTGGTAGGGTCCGAAACGCAAATTCTAAAAAAGTTATTTTGGAAGTTGGCTGTAGGCGCCGTTAGAAAACGTTTACCCCAGGCCGTTTTTGGAAAAGACTGCACCATGTAATTATCTGCAGATGAATTGCCTGGCCCTACCGGGCAGTTTATATTAATTTTTCCACTACCAGAAAAAACAGCAATGGGTTTACAACCGCTTGCTGCCGTGCTGATACTTCTTATTTTACTGCCTGTAAGATCTACTCCATTGTTTCCGGTAACGGTTCCGAGGGCATTAAACACCTGCCCCTGGGTTAAATTGAAAGTGTAGGTTTGCCCTGCCACCATGGTTTGTGTATTAGCCGATGGTATTACTTCTAAAGTGGTGGTACCGGTATCTGTAGCTACTGCATAGAAGTAACAGTTAGAACTTACCTCGTTAGAATGTTGTGCAAAGTTGATGGAGAAGTATTCCCTTCCTAAAGTATTTGTTGGAAACAAAAGGGTGGCACCCGATACGTTGTTGTTATAAATATGTGCGTAAGCTACTATGGGCTTATCTGCCGTTACGTGTATGCCTTTACTGGATACACCCTCTGTAGTTAGCCTTGCATCCTGAGTGCCGGCTTTTGGTAATGCAGCTGTTGTAAAAATGGTATTTGCAGCAATAGCATAAGAAGCTGTATAGCCTAAAGAAGGTATTTCAACAGTTACATTGGTAGCCGCTTCGGTAGCAAAATACAAAACCATCTGTTGTGTGTTGCCGTTGGCTGTCGTCATACGGCAATGCCAGCCATACCCTACCCAAAAATCTTTACCCTTGTTAGAAAAATCCTGGGCAAAGGATGTAAACGCAGCAAGACCTAAAATAAACAGGAGGACAATCCTTTTCATGGGCAGTTATTAGAGTTGAAAATGAGTTGGGCAATTTAAGCAATAAAGGCATTATAAATTTGGTTTGTTATGCCATTAACCTTGTTTAACTATTAAAAATATGGGAGGCTATAACTACTTTTTATGTTGCCTCATGTTAATAATATATATCTAGCCTGCGGACCAGTACAAAATAGTAAATCTAAAATTGAAAGGTTGGGTGTAAACGGTAGCCTGTCGGCGAATACCTGAATGTAGGATTGTGATTGTAGATTTGGGAGTTGGGGTTGGTCTTTATTTTGAAACGAATCGGTGAAAGAAAGATTGCCCTCCCACTTTAACCAATTGGTTAGCAGTTGCAATACCTCCATGTTTAGGTCAAGCAGGTTATGGTGCTTTTTGGAGAGTATTGTTTCTATTGGTTCAAAATAATAATCGAAAAATGGGGCTTTGCTGTAACAGCTTTTTATGGCTCGTTGCTGATCTGTGTTCCAGCGGCTGCTGTTATTAATTCTGAGGTCTTTCACCAAAGCCTTTTGTTCACGGCCACCTACAAGCGGAACGCTTAATGTTATGATGCCTTCAGCCCCTAAAATTTTACAACGGTTCATTAGGCCCTGCTTCTGATAATTTTCCCATTGCTCTATTTTTACTTCCTCTTGTTTTAAGAATGATTGCATCCAGAAAATAGAAGGGAGAAATTGGGTTGAGAAAACCATTGCTGATGTATGTTTTGTGATTTTGGATGTACGATCTGGATGTATGATTTCGGATGTATGATGTATGCTTTATTTGATTGGCTTTTCGCTTTATACTATTAACAATTGTGATTTACACCTTTTACTTTTAAAA
Source organism: Chitinophagaceae bacterium (assembly GCA_043755055.1). GTDB lineage: Bacteria > Bacteroidota > Bacteroidia > Chitinophagales > Chitinophagaceae > JAZKFT01. The sequence continues at coordinate 2,901 of JAYUTQ010000157.1, forward strand.
TGCTGATTGGGAATTACATTGCAGCTTATGAAGAAAATAGTTTCGGGTATATGCTTACTATTGGTAAACCTTTTATTTTCCGCCTGCGGCGAAGTAAAAGATTTTGAATTTAAAAAAATTGAAAGTTGGAAGATAAATGGACTCAGTATTGGCAGCAGTTCTATCTCCGCAAGGTTATTGTTTTACAATCCCAATTCATTTACCGTTACCTTAAAACAATTGCAAGGGGATGTAGCAGTAGATGGCAGCGATCTTGGCCAATGTACATCCGACACTTTTGTACGCATAAAATCGAAACAGGAATTTTCGTTACCCGTGGAAATACAATTAAAAACAGGTGCCTTGTTAATGAGCGGCCTGGCGTTTTTAGGTAAAGATTCCCTGCTTGTAAAGTTTAAAGGCTTTATGAGAGTAGGCCGGGGCGGCGTTTTTGTAAATTACAAGTTTGATAGTGAAAGTAAAGTAGCGGCTAAGTTTTAGAAAAGGGAATTGATTAAATTAAAAATTACAACAAAAGCTATTCATAAAAAAAAAGCTTAGTCCCTAAAATATTCTAATCCATCTTTACTAATAAACCCATATTTTCCATTGTTCCAAACTTTAATAGTGGGAATTGAAAACCAAAATATTGTATATCATCATATTTTGGGTTAATTTCAAAACTTGGTGAGAAAAAATACAAACCTTTTTTATTACCAATTTTAGTAACAATATACCGGTTATTATATACCGAATAAGACGTGTATTTAAAAGGCATTAGTAGTTTGCCTGTGTTGGTAATCACACTAATATAGTTTCCATATTTTACTAAAAAGCAAACAGTCTCCCCAGAGTAATCATTATAAGCATCTAAAATTTCATCAAAAACTGGTTTGATAAGCCTAACCATTTTCCCTTTTTGTATATCTTGTCTATTAATCAAACCAACTTTCCCTTTTTTGTAAATGAGATTATATTGAGATGCCTTTTTAAACGATAAAGAGTCGATACCATCGATTAAATCATTATTATTTTCAATTATTTTTTTAGTATCAATAATAAAAAATGGCAGTACATCTTTTATTTCAGGTTTTGGCATTGTCATATATTCAACACGAATTTTTTTACAGTAGTACTCTTCAGGTATTTCAATTGGAATCCAAGCTTCATTTAATTTAAAGAATTTGTATCCCTTTTTTGCCAAT
>JAYUTQ010000158.1:0-1855 GCA_043755055.1 Chitinophagaceae bacterium
AAAATAGAAAAAAAAATTTTTACGGCAACAATTTTATTGACGGGCTTTTACGCTTGTGCACCTAAACTTAATGTGGTACCCAAAAACAAGTATGGCTTACAGGTAATTGATAAAAACCAGTTTTACAAGCAAAGTGTAAAGATGGATAGCAGCCATAGAATGGTTGCATTGGATAGGGTACTCAACCCAACTATAACAGCATTTTACTATGCCACTACCAATAATTTTACCAGGCAGGTTTTATATAAAAAACCGAAAGCATACCTGCGCCTGGAGGCCGCCAATGCTATAAAAAAAGTGCAGGATAAGCTGCACACCCTTGGTTATGACATCAAAATATTTGACAGTTACCGGCCATATACGGTAACTAAAAAAATGTGGGAAATAGTACCCGACGACCGTTATGCAGCCAATCCCGCCAATGGCAGTGGCCATAATCGTGGAGTAGCTATTGATCTTACACTAATTGATATGAAAACCGGCAACGAAGTAGCAATGCCCACACCTTATGATAGTTTTAGCGATACTGCCCACCACAATTTTATGCAGTTGCCAGAAAACATTCTACAGAATAGGGCACTGCTTAAAAATACCATGGAACAATATGGCTTTGTAGCACTCGATACTGAATGGTGGCATTACTACCTGCCACAACCCAAACGATACGATTTGCTTGATTTAAGTTTCAAACAAATGAAAAAACTCGTAAGGTTCAAGTAGCAAATTCCAAGTAACAAGGTTCAAGGTTCAGGGATCAAGACATGATTATAAAAGCCAAAGACTTAAAACCTACTACCTGAAACTTGCGTCTTGAACCCTGAACCTTGAACCCTGAACCTTGATTCTTGAACCCTGAAACTTGAACCTTAAAAAAGTGCTCTCAGCGATGCCCGGCCAATATGAACTGTATTACCAGTTCCGGGCTTTCGTCCTTCGTATTGAAAATTGAGTTCGAGGCTGTTGGCAAGGCGTTTGGTAAAATCTGCACTCCATAAAATGTTCTTGCCTGGCTGTAATCCATCCAAAATAATAAAAGCTACAGTGCTGTTTGTAGGGCCGTTGTAGGCAATATTGCTAAAAGTTAACTTGGCATTTACCACCGCACTTTGCAGCACATTGTACTTACTTTCTATGTTGACGGATTGTATAGTACAAGGCTCATCTCCGGTGCTGCTGCTTCCTTTTTTCCAATCGCTGCGGAGGCTGCCGGCTATACGAAAAACTGAACCCGATGTAAATGTTAGCTTCGGTTCTACAGAAACGGTTTTAATCAGGTAATTACGATTATCGAATTTGGGATTGGGTACGGTTAAGCCTTGCCTGTTAAGTCTTTCCAGCATTTCAAGGGTAAACTTCCGGCCAATATTCCAGCGAATACGGCCTGTCCAATCTTTATAATTTCTGGTTTCAAAACCGTATGTAAGGATGGCTTTGTTGGTATTAAAATTTTGGTTGATATCGAAGCCCCAAACTGTGCTGCTTCGGTTATAAGAAAGTGTATTGGCAAAAGTGTTTGTTAAAGAAATCAGATTGGTATCGGCCACAGAACCTTTAAAAGGATCTATCTGAAACTTGCTGTTGCTAATTGCCTTGCGGGTTGTTTGTAAAGTGCTTTGTAAAATAATTTTAGAAAGTATTTTCTCCAATCCATTCATTTTTTTATTGGCAAAAAAACTTCGTGGCGAAATGGTTAATGAATAATTAAACGTATTGTAAGCGGCTTTGATAAACTGATTAGTAGGCGTAAACACCCTTATAAATTTTGCCTGATCCTGAAACAGGGCGGTTTCAAATTCATTGAGTTGCTGAATGCCATCGGTATTATAATCTATCCAGGTAAATTCACCCTGCCCTG
>JAYUTQ010000159.1:0-4074 GCA_043755055.1 Chitinophagaceae bacterium
CAAAAAAACAATTCTATCAATACAAATCATCCAACCGCATTTTTAAATACTTAATAACACTGCGGTGCGTACTTACCAGCGATATTCCAATGCCTAGTAAAATAATGCTGATGAATAAAATAACCAGCTTTGAGTTTTCTCTTAAAATACTAAGATCGGGTACAAACCTTTCTACCAGGTTTATGATGGCTAGCACAAGTGCCACGGCTATAATGCCCGAAATAGCTCCATTAATAATAGCCCGTATGTTCATTGGCTTGGCTATAAACCATCGGGTTGCACCCACCATTTGCATCGTTTTAATTAAAAAACGGTTGCTGTACATGGCCAGGCGAATCGTGTTATCTATCATCAGTAAGGCCAGTAGCCCAAATAAAATGGATAAACCAATAAGGATGCCTATTAACCATTTCAAAACGTTACTAATTTTTTCTACCAGATTTTTAGGGTAATCCACCTCTTTTACCAACAGTTGATTTTGGCTAAGGTCGATAGCTATTTTGCTTAAAGAATCCTTGTTCACCCAGTCACTTTTTACCTTCAGGCTAATTTCGTTATCCATTGGGTTGCTGTCTAAAAACTCCATAAAATCCTTATCGCCGCCCTGTATAAATCTTTTACGGGCTTCTTCTTTACCAATAAATTCCACCGTACGGGTGTATGGTTTGGCCGCTATATAATTTTTTAACTCGTCGATGGTTTTTTGCTGCGCCGTATTGGTCAGGTACACATGTATTTCCACATCTTCCCGCAGCACTTTAGAGTATTTCCCTGCGTTCAGTATAATCCACCCAAATAATGCGGTGATAAACAATACGGCTGTTACGCCCACAATAGCCATGGCGTATGATGGCTTACCTTTTTTAGAACTAAATTTTCCTGCTTGTGCCATGTACGTATAGGGTTATTTATTGCAAATAAAACAGATGTTGTGTTATGATTTTGGGCAAAAGTAACGGAAACCTTCATTCCTGTATTTTTGCGAACTTTTAAAACGGGGCAACAGTAAAATTTATTGCCGTTTACAAGTGCAGTAAAAGTTAAAACAACTCAGTTTTTTAAACAGTATTGGCCAAATAGAAACCGAGATTTCTATAAAAAATGCAACAAGCCCCAAAGGGGTATAATCAATAGCCCGGGGTGCAGCCCCGGGAAATAAAGGAAAAACCCATGGAATACAATTTTAGAGCAATAGAAAAAAAATGGCAGGAGCAATGGAACCGGTCTCAGGCCTATAAAGTGAGCAACGAAAGCACTAAACCCAAGTTTTATGTGCTGGATATGTTTCCTTACCCAAGCGGTGCAGGGTTGCATGTAGGCCATCCGCTTGGCTATATTGCCAGCGATATTTACAGCCGATACAAACGCCTGAAAGGTTTTAACGTACTGCATCCTATGGGTTACGATGCCTTTGGATTGCCTGCCGAACAATATGCCATAGAACACGGTATACACCCGGCCATCAGCACCGAAAACAACATCAATAATTTCCGCAAACAGCTGGATAATATTGGCTTTAGTTACGACTGGGACCGGGAGGTGCGTACCTGCGACCCGGGTTATTACAAATGGACCCAATGGATTTTTCTGCAACTCTTCCACTCGTTTTTTAACCGCACCAGCAACCGTGCCGAACACTTAACCGTACTGCTGGAAGCTTTTGAAAACGAAGGTAATATGGTGCATACCATGCCCAATGAAAAGTTTGTTATTCCGGGCAAAACCGGCAACCGCTTTACCGCCGAAGACTGGAACAGCTTCCACGACAAAACCAAGCAAACCATACTAATGGAATACCGCCTGGCCTATTGCGGTTATGGCGAAGTAAATTGGTGCGAAGCCCTTGGAACCGTGCTGGCCAACGATGAGGTGGTAAACGGCGTAAGCGAAAGAGGCGGCCATCCTGTAGTGCGTAAAAAACTCCGCCAATGGTACCTGCGCATTACCGAATATGCCGACCGCCTGCAAGGCGATTTGGACACCCTGGATTGGAGCGACGCCATGAAGGAAATGCAAACGAACTGGATTGGAAAATCGTATGGGGCGGAAATTGTATTTAGCCTCACCCCCGGCCCCTCTCCACAAGTGGAGAGGGGTGCCTCTGTGCAGCAGACTGCCATGGTCGCGGCGGGGGGCGGGTTTATGCATCAAGCTGCACAAACTGGTGAAAGTGGAGACGATGAGAGTGGTGAAAGCAATGGATTGTCAGGTTCAGTACAACCTATGCCAGTAGGGGCGGCGAATGTGCCGAAGTATTCGGTGTTATCCCCGATACAATTTGAGCTGGCTAAGCAAAATAGGAAAGATCATACAGCGGCGGAGGGGATAATGTGGAATGAACTACGAAATGAAAAGTTAGGTCCTGGTTTAAGGTTCAGACGGCAGCACCCGATTGATGCCTACATCGTTGATTTTATTTGCCTACAAAAACAGTTAATAATAGAAGTAGATGGCGGCTACCATGAAGATGCCGACCAAAAATTATATGATGAAACCCGCACTGCTGTACTCAACAACATTGGTTTCACCGTAATACGCTTCACGAACCACGAAGTCATCAATCAAACTAAAGAGACTCTAAAAAGAATAAAAACGGCCCTTTCAAAATCAGGCAACCGCACCGAAAATGTGACCATCCAAAAACCTGAAGAAAATGCAACCTCTTACCGGGAGGCACCCCTCCCCCCTTGGGGAGAGGGGCAGGGGGTGCGGGTCTACACCACCCGCCCCGACACCATCTTTGGTGTAGATTTTATGGTAATAGCACCCGAACATGACCTCGTTACACATATAACCACAACCGATCAAAAGGAGGCTGTTAACGAATACGTAGCCTATGTAAAAAGCCGCAGCGAAAGAGAACGCCAGGCCGAAAAGAAAATAACCGGTTGTTTTACAGGTGCGTATGCCCTCAATCCGTTTAACGGTGTAAAAATCCCCATCTGGATTAGCGAATATGTGCTGGCTGGCTATGGTACCGGCGCTATAATGGCCGTGCCTTGCGGCGACGAACGTGATATTAAATTTGCGAAGCATTTTAATATCCCGATTACCAATATTATTGGCGAAGCCTTTAATGGCGAAGATGCCAACCCCACCAAAGATGCCAAACTGAGCAATAGCGGTTTTTTGGATGGCGTGGTTATGCGGGATGCCATACAGATCGTAAATAAAAAGCTGGAAGAAATGGGCATTGGCAAGCCAAAGGTAAATTACCGGATGCGGGATGCTGCCTTTAGTCGCCAACGCTATTGGGGCGAACCCTTCCCTGTAAAATGGCATGATGGTGTGGCCACGGCTTTGCCGGAAACCGAACTGCCGTTGCTACTGCCACAAGTAGACAGCTACAGCCCCGGCCCCGAAGGCGAAGGACCGCTTGCCAATATACCAGAGTGGGTAGCCATAGACCTGGAAACCAACACCATGCCCGGCTATGCAGGCAGTAGTTGGTATTTTCTCCGCTACATGGACCCGCATAACGACCAGGGTTTTTGCGACCGTGCCGTAAGCGATTACTGGAATCAGGTGGATCTGTACATCGGTGGTACCGAACACGCCGTGGGCCATTTACTCTACAGCCGCATGTGGACCAAAGCCCTGTACGACCTCGGTTTTATCGGTTTTAATGAACCGTTTAAAAAACTGTTGAATCAGGGGATGATACAGGGTATTTCAAAAATTGTTACAAGGGTTCGATTTGAAATAAAGAACGACGATGGGCTACAGGCTCAGTTTGATGAACTAGGAGATGATATTTATATTTCAAGAGACATTGTTGAGAAATGTATGGCTGGAGAAATTAGCAACCAAGAACTTATTGGGTTAATAGAAAAAAACATTACGAAAGAATCTGACATAATATTGAAAGATGATGACCACGATTATGAAGTAAGTTTCTATCCAATTCGTATTGATGTGAATTATGTGGATGGAGATATGGTTGATGTTAGTACTGTTAAGAAAGAAGATAAGCGATACATTGATAGGGTCTTTGTAATGAATGGTGAAGGGAAGTTTATTTGTACATCCGAGGTCGAAAAAATGTCTAAATCAAAATACAATGTTGTTAATCCA
>JAYUTQ010000160.1:0-1846 GCA_043755055.1 Chitinophagaceae bacterium
CATTGAATGACGATCTTGAAGTTGTGAAAAGAGTTTTAGAAGTTGACCCGGAAGAACGCCCCCCTTTTAGTTTTCGTATTGCCGATTCATCAATTGAAACATGCGTCATTAAAATAAAAAAGATAGCAAGCAAAAGCCTGAAAGGAAGAGGGGTAAATTCAGGCTTTCGTTTGATTTATGCTTTGTTCGAAGAGGAACAGCGGATTGTGTTAGTTGAGCTATACCATAAAAATGAAAAAGAGAATGAGGATAGAAAAAGGATTTTAAAACATTTTAAATAGCAGCCTCAAAATTTTCTATTCTGTTACTTAGTTTGCTAGTTCCCTCTTTTTCACTTAGCACAAAGCATCCTATGTTAGGTTACTCATTTATGATGTTGCAATTTATAGTGTAATAATCCCTGCTCTATTTCTTTGATCAATTCTTTTTCTGTTGGTAAATAAAGTTTGTACTTGGAGGCAAAGAGTTGTTTACTGTTTTTGAGTACCGAATACTTAACCATGGTTTCTGCTTTTTCGGAGCAAAGTATAATGCCTAATGTTGGATTGTCGCCACTGCCTTTTTCATTTTCTTCAAACCAGCGTACATAGGTATCCATCTGTCCAATATCCTGGTGGGTAAGTTTGCCCAGCTTCAGATCAACCAGTACAAAACATTTGAGTATGTAGTTGTAAAATACAAGGTCAATATAAAAATCATCACCAGCCCGTATGTGTTTTTGGCGGGCTACAAATGCATAACCTTTTCCCATTTCAAGAATAAAATGTTGCAGGTTATTAATGATGGCGTTCTCCAGGTCTTTTTCTAAAAAACGATTGCTCACCGACAAGCTTAGAAACTCCAGAACATAGGGGTCTTTAATAAAATCTTCGGGTAACATGGCTAAAGCATCCGTTGCCGTTTTTGCTTCGCCTGCTACTGCTTTGTTTTTTTTGCTGGAGAGAATTCGTTCGTAATAAAACGAATTGATTTGTCTTTCCAATGCTCTTGTGCTCCAGTTTTGCGCAATGGCTTCTTTTAAATAATAGACTCTTGCTTTTTGGTTTTCTACCCGCATTAAAAGGCGGTAATGCGTCCAGCCTAACTCATGGCGTAGTGTGTTTATTGGAATGGTTTTATCATTTGCCAATTGGCCACGCAGTGCGTGGCTTTTTTTGGTGGCGGCAGATTGCCTCGGTGGTGCGGCGCCTTTTAGCGTTTTTGTCGGTGGTTTCAATTGGCCACGCACTGCGTGGCTTTTTTCATTTTCGGGAAAGGTTAGATAAAACTGACGGAAGTCTTTTAAACTGGATAATGAAAACCCTCTGCCAAAATCTTTTGTAAGTTTTTGAGATAAGTCATTTAAAACCGCCTCACCGTAACCCGCCCTTTTATGGCCGCTTTGTTCATGCTCCACAATACGTTTGCCTATATGCCAATACGCAACAACCATTACAAAGTTTACCGCACGGTAAGCCGATTGCCGGGCCTCTGTTAGTATGCCTTTTATTTCTTTATAGAGCGATATTTTTTTTACAGGCTTCATTTGTGTATAAAGTAATAAGCGCTTGCCAGGAATATAATCAGGCAGTTTGATACAATTGGTTTTCTAAATCTCTAATGGCTTCGATATATTTTTCACGGCTGCCAAACATTTTTATAATCTCAGGTGGTGTGCCAAATTCTGTAAACGGATCAATGGATAATACTTCTGTGCTTTCAATAGTAGCAATGCCTTCATCGGCATATTTATCTAAAAGGGCTTCCAATACTTTTTTCGACAGGTGGCCATACTTTGTAAAATAGTTACGCTTCTTTACGTTGGCCGCTCTTTCTTTTCTTGTTAAAGGTGGTTGGTCGTATGCCA
>JAYUTQ010000161.1:0-4059 GCA_043755055.1 Chitinophagaceae bacterium
GCCTACTACAATAAGGCTAAAAACCAGCATCCGTATAGGTTTCCGCTCTATTACAGTATGCCAGTGCATTTTTCCCTCTGGCTTAAATACTTTAGCTAAGGCCGGCGCTTGTGCAGCTTCATTAGCCAATAATTTTCCCTTCTTAACAGTTTTTACAATATTGTATACCATCATTACTGCACCTGCCAGGTATAACAGCCCACCTACACCTCTCAGTATATACATTGGAATGATGTCTGTAACTGTTTGTAAAAACTGATATTTTAAATTTCCATCCGGGGTAAATTCTTTCCACATTAATGCCTGTGTAAAACCTGCCCAATACATTGGTATGGCATATAAAATAATACCCATGGTACCAATCCAAAAATGGTTGGTTGCCATTTTTTTACTATACAATGTTGTTTGAAAAATACGGGGAATCAGCCAATATAAAATACCAAAAGTGAGAAAGCCATTCCACCCTAAAGCCCCTATGTGTACGTGGGCTACAATCCAGTCAGTATAGTGAGCAATAGCACTTACACTCTTTAGGCTTAGCATGGGCCCTTCGAAAGTAGCCATACCATAGCAGGTAAGTGCTACCACAAAAAATTTGAGTACTGGTTCGTCTCTTACTTTATCCCATGCACCACGTAAAGTCATAAGGCCGTTTAACATGCCACCCCAGCTTGGCAAAATCAGCATCAGGCTAAAGGCTGTGCCAACAGATTGTGCCCAGTCGGGTAATGCAGTGTAAAGCAAGTGGTGCGGACCCGCCCATATATAAAGAAAAATTAATGCCCAAAAATGAATGATACTCCAGCGGTAAGAATACACCGGCCTGTTAGCTGCCTTGGGTATAAAATAATACATGAGGCCCAGGTAAGGCGTTGTAAGAAAGAATGCTACTGCATTATGGCCATACCACCATTGCACAAGTGCATCCTGAACACCGGCATACCAGCTATAACTTTTCATAAAAAAAACCGGTATTTCAAATGAATTAACAATGTGCAACATGGCCACTGTAACCCAGGTGCCTATAAAAAACCAAATGGCTACATACAAATGCCGTTCTCTTCTTTTAATAATGGTACCAAACATATTTATACCAAAAACTACCCATACCAAAGTAATAGCAATATCAATTGGCCATTCAAGTTCTGCGTATTCTTTACCTGTGGTAAAACCAGCAAGTAATGTAATAGCTGCCACTACAATTATTGTTTGCCATCCCCAGAAATGAATCCAGCTAAATTTATCGTTAAACATTCGGGTTTTAAGTAACCGCTGCAAACTGTAGTAAGCACCCATAAAAATACCATTGCCTACAAATGCAAAAATTACAGCATTTGTATGTACTGGCCGTATCCTGCCAAATGTGGTTGGGGCAAAATTAAAATTTAGTGCGGGGAATGCAAGCTGAAATGCGGCAAGTACACCAATTAGCATGCCTGTAAGTCCCCAAAACATAGTGGCATAGGCAAATGCCTTTACAATTTTATTGTCATAATAAAATTGTTCCATCGGTTGTTGCATAGTTTGTGTTTGATGACCCGTTAACTTTTCTTTTATCGGATTATCATCAAAGGTTTCGAACGATTCTTGCATAATGCTATTGATTAGGGTGGCTGATTACTTTACGTTTATTATTTACAGGTATACCGATTAATTTGGCTGTTCATCATCGAACAGCATTCTTACTGATGGTGCATATTCATCATCATATTGCCCATCCTTTACACTCCATAAAAAGGCAAATAAAAATCCGCAGGCAACGAGTATGCTTACGGAAAGAAGAATAAGAATTACAGACATTATTATAATTTGATTCGACAAAAATATTTAAGTGGTGGTGCGTTAATGATGATACATCGCACCATAGAACATGATTTTTATCATGTAAATAGCACTTCAGACATATTGCAATTCAATTACCACTATATCTAAAAATCACAACAGCCTTCTACCAGCTATTTGTGCAGCTAACCATGTAAAAGCTACAATGCTTATACTACTTACAGGCATTAAAATAGCTGCCACTACCGGTTTTAAATCTGCCTGCACGGCAAAAGACAAACCGACTATATTGTATACTATAGAAATGATGAAAGATGCCAGCACTATACGCTTGGAGGATTTGGAAAGATTTATGTAACGGTCGAGTCTTTTCAAATTTCCGGCATCAAGAATGCCATCGCAGGCAGGAGAAAAATTATTAACATTTTCAGTTACTGCAATGCCTACATCGCTTTGTTTCAAAGCACCTGCATCATTCAATCCATCGCCTATCATCATTACACAATGGCCTTGTTGCTGCAATTTTTCTACATATTTCAGCTTGTCTTCAGGAGACTGGAAAAAATGTAAAAGAGACTTGTTTCCTGTAAGTGATTGCAGGGTTTGTTTTGATGTATCATTATCACCGCTTATTACAGATACAGTATAGTTCTTTTGTAGCCGATTAATAAGCTCTGGCATGCCTTTGCGAAAATGATTTTGCAGTACAAAATAACCATTTACATCGTTGTCGATTTTAAATGCCACAATACTACCTGACTCTTCAATATTATTAACGCCAAATACAAATGCAGCGCTTCCCAATTTTACATATTGGTCGTTAATCCATGCTTCGCATCCTTTACCTGCAGTTTCTTTAAATGCATCAACATCTATTGTTTCAATATTTAGATATGTAGCTATTGCTTTACTCAGGGGATGATTATTTTGTACAGCAACAGAAGCTAATATTTGCTTATGTGATTTGTTTAAAACATCACCTTTATACCTGATAGTATATTTACCATTGGTTGTAAGTGTCCCGGTTTTGTCAAATACTATATGGCTTACCTTTCCCATTTTCTCTAGTACCATGGCATTTCGCAGGTAGCATTTGCCTTTATCGAACCAGTGCAGAATATGCCCATTTGTAAATGAATTGCTCAGCAACAATGCACAAGGACAGGCTATAATTAATACGGCAGTAATGGCAGGCCAAAATTTGGTCATATCATTAATAGCCCAATAGATACCGGTAGCAGCTGCAATTACAAAAAGAATAACCGTAAAATATTTACTAAGCCGATGAACAAAAGACAGATCATTTGATGTTTCCTTTTGCATAGAAGCTTTATTCCAAAGACTCGTAAGGTAGCTTTGGCTTACATCTTTTACCAGTAGCAATTCTATATTGCCACCCAATTGCCTGCCACCTGCATATACTATTTCGCTAATATTAATTTGCACCGGCACCACCTCTCCGGTTACAAAACTATAGTCTATACCCGCATCTCCTCTTACAAGAATACCATCAGCCGGAATAATTTCATTGTTATGTATTACAATACTATCGCCGGATTTAAGATCCGGCAAACTTGATGGCTTTTCTTGTCCATCAACAATTTTATTTACTGCTACAGGAAAATAACTAGTGTAATCCCTGTCAAAAGAAAGCGACTGATGTGTATGATTTTGCAATAAGCGGCCAATCAGCATAAAGAAAATGATGCCAGTCATACTATCCAGATAGCCAGGCCCTGAAGCACCAATTATTTCATAGAGGCTTCGGCCGAACGTGATAAAGATGGCCAATACAATAGGTGCATCGATATTGAGAAAACGGTGCTGCAACCCCTTCCAGGCAGTTTTGTAAAACTCTCCGGCACTATAGAAAAAAACGGGTAAAGAAAGTATTAAGTTTAAATAGCGAAAAACAGTTTCCAGTTGATGTTTATCTGTAAACGAAGCTGATGAAAAATATTCGGGGAAACTGAGCAGCATAATATTGCCAAAGCAAAACCCTGCAACACCAAGCCGGTAAATACGTGTTTTATCGTACGTGTTTTTCTTTCCCTCTTTTAACTGATGTAAGCTTATGTGCGGCTCATAACCAACACCAGTAAGCAGTTCGGCTATTTTACGTAATGAAACTTTTTGACTATTGAATAAAACTGTAAGTTCTTTTCTGGTAAAATCCACACGGCTGCACTGAACACCTGCATGAATTTTATGCAGATTTTCCAGCAACCAAAGGCAACTGCTACAGTGTATCTGTGGCAAATAAAATACGGCCTGTGT
>JAYUTQ010000162.1:0-9377 GCA_043755055.1 Chitinophagaceae bacterium
ATTTTACATATCATGCAGCACCGGCCTAAGGCGGTGCTGTTTTTTTTATTTTTTATTACGGTTTTGATCCGCATTCCGCAGCTTACAAGGCCGCTTAGCGTAGAGCCACATTTTTCGCATTGGTCGCCAAAGGCATTTGGATTGGCACATACCGGGCAGGTGCCGATGATATACCGGTCGGCTAAAAAAGTTTGGGCTTCCTCATCAAAAAACTGTTCACTTTCCTTCTCTTCAAGGTCGCCTTTGGAGTTGAGTGCTGTAAAAAATTCCTGTGCCGTTTCGTGGTGCAGCGGGTCGCTTGTGCGGTGGTACACATCAAAAGAAATATTGAGATCGGCAAAGTTCTGCTTTAGAATTTCATGGTATTTGTCCACGATAGCTTTAGGCGTTGTGCCTTCCTTCATAGCCTGTATGGTTATGGCGGCTCCGTGTTCATCGCTGCCGCAAACCCATACCACATCCCGTTTCTGGGCACGGAGGTAACGCACATAAATATCGGCAGGCAGGTAGGCTCCGGCAAGGTGGCCAATATGTTTAAGCCCGTTGGCATAAGGCAGGGCACTGGTAATCAGGTATCTCTTTGGGTCGGTCATTTCTTGCTTGGTCATTAAGTCAATTGTCATTGGGCAATTAGCCAATGCGGCAAAAATAAGTAAACAGAAATGAAGGCGGTTAAGAGGATTGGGTAGAAGGTGGAATAATAAAATGTACCATTGCTTTAAATGGAAACGGCATGAATCAATGTTATACCTTTGATTTTTATTAAAAACCAAAATCTACACACCAATGGGCATCGAAAAGGATATTAATCAAAGCCTCTTCCGCAACGATTATCAAAAGGCCGCCATTAATCTTATGTACACTTTTAACTGGGTACGGGATCAGCTACAAGGGCAAATGGCCGCACACCAGCTCACCACCCAGCAATACAATATTTTACGCATCCTTCGTGGTGCAAGGCAACCGCTGAGTACCCTGCAAATACGGGAACGGATGCTGGATAAAATGAGCGATACCAGCCGTATTGTGGACCGTCTTATTGTAAAAGAACTGGTAAAAAAAACCACCTGCAAAAAAGATAAACGCCTGGTAGATGTAGTAATTACCGACAAAGGCCTGGCCCTGCTAAAAGAAATGGATGTCTACTCCGAAGACATGGACAGAGTAATGGGCAACCTTACATCAGCCGAAGCGGAACAGCTTAACGAACTGCTTGATAAAGTAAGGGAGAAGGTTGATTAGTAATTAGTTGATTAGTGATTGGTTCAATCCTGATTATTTGCCTTTAGATACTTGTCGCTTGATGCATGATTCCTGGCGCTTGAACCTTGACATTTGAACCTTGATACTTGCCCCATGGCACCCGAACCTTAAACCGTGGTTCTTTATCTTCGCCATATGAAATGTGTTAATTTCCTTTTTATATCACTCCTGTTTTGTTGTGCCACTCTTTTTACCCAAGCCCAAAATCCTAAATATGAGTTTCGTGGGACGTGGATAGCAAGTGTGGAAAATATAGACTGGCCCAGTAAAAAAGGCCTGCCGGTAGATAGCCAAAAAGCAGAATTTATTAAGATGCTCGATGTGCTGCAACGCATTGGCATGAACACGGTAATTATGCAGATTCGACCCGTGGCCGATGCATTTTACCCAAGCACTTTAGAGCCATGGAGCGAATACCTGAACGGTGTGCAAGGCCTTCCGCCAACGCCCTATTACGATCCCCTAAAATTTATGATAGAAGAAACCCATAAACGCAATATGGAGTTTCATGCATGGTGTAATCCTTACCGGGCAGTGATGAACATTAGCAAAAGCAGCATTGCCCCCAACCATATTACCCGCATTCAGAAAAGCTGGTTTCTTACTTACGGCGGCGGTGGCGAAGCGGTTAAAAAATACTTTGACCCGGGCAACCCCGGGGCCCGCAAGTTTGTAACCGATGTGGTGAAAGATGTGGTGACCCGTTACGACGTGGACGCCATTCATTTCGACGATTATTTTTACCCCTACCCAATTGCCGGCAAAGAGTTCCCCGACGGGGAAACGTACCGCAAGTATGGCAATGGCCTAAGCCGTGCCGATTGGCGGCGCAGCAACTGCGATAGCATTATTTTAATACTCAGCAAAACCATCAAAAGCATCAAACCGAATGTAAAATTCGGCATCAGCCCCTTTGGTGTGTGGCGTAATAAAAGAGAGGATCCCGAAGGCAGTGAGACGAACGCCCTTACCAATTACGACGGCCTGTTTGCAGATATTTTACTGTGGCAAAAAAAGGGCTGGATAGATTATGTGCTGCCGCAGCTTTATTGGGAAATTGGCCATGCCCGTGCCGATTACGAAACACTGGTAGAATGGTGGGACAATCATAGTTTCGGCAGGCAGGTGTATATAGGCCATGGCTTTTACCGTGCCGGTAGCAATGCCGCCTGGAAGGATAAAAACCAATTGCCCCGCCAAATCAACATGCTTCGTGAATACGAAAATATACAGGGCAGTGCATATTTCAGTGCTAAAAATTTTTACAAAAACCCCAATGGCTGGAACGATACGCTACGTAACAATTACTACAAAACCCCGGCACTGATACCGCCCATGAAATGGATCGATAGTATACCGCCGCCCAATCCTTTTGTAAGTAAATCGGGTAAGAATGTGTTGGTAAAAAAAGGCATCAAAAGTGAAAGACTGCGCAGTTATGTGGTGTATGCTTTTACCCCAGGCAAGGCCGATGGCAATAATGCTGCAAGCCTTGTAAAACTTTTTGAAGGTGCAGACGAGCTGTTATTGGATGAGAAATTTTTAGCCCAATATGCCGGTAAACAGATAGGCGTAAGTGCCTTAGATTGGAACAATAACGAAAGCGGTGTGGTGCTGGTGAAGTGAGGCTGAATGACTAAATTTGAAAAAAACGTTTTTATGGAACATGCATTATTAAAAGAAAAGGCCAGGTTGATAGTAGAACATGCAGATGATATTTTGCTGAAAAGAATAGTTGGTTTAGTTGCTGAAAATGAAGAAGATTGGGATACAGGAAGCCTTTGCGAAAAAGATATAAAATGGTTGGAAGACCAAAGTGAACAAAGACGTAATGGATTAATAGAATTATACTCATGGCAAGATATAAGTGCAGGTTTAATTGCCAAAAGAAAAGCCTTTCATAAATAATTTATGAAATAGAAAACAACAAAGTTTTCATAGTAGCTGTTAAGCACTTCAGTAAGGATATAGACTATTGAATCTCACATATTATGCTCAAAAAAATAAGCGCCTGGTACCAAACCCAACCTCCTTTAAAACAATTTGGTCTTGTATTTTTAGGCAATACCCTTCTATGGTTTTTCTTATCCTACATCGGTGATTTTCTGTTTCCGGATATATCAAACACTTTTAAATACAGGATTTTTCATGCTATGTGGATGGGTTTATGGTGGACTGTATTTTTCAACTGGAAACTGGTAAAACAGGTTTTTTCAAAAAAACAAGAATCTTCGGCATCTACTAATAACGAACCATCAGCATTTTGATAAACGCAACCCCTTCTCCCCGCAAAACATTTCTCTCCGCCAATTGGGAACATTTGATAATGCTGAACTACGAAGTGCCGCCGGAAATTCTCAAACCCTATATTCCGCCCTTTACCGAACTGGATTTATGGAATGGCAAAGCACTGGTAAGTGTGGTAGGTTTTATGTTTACCCATACAAAAGTGCTGGGCATAAAATGGCCGCTCCACACCCATTTTGAAGAAGTAAACCTGCGGCTGTATGTAAAACATTTTGATGGCCAAAGCTGGAAAAGAGGCGTGGCCTTCATTAGCGAAATAGTGCCCCGCCACATGATAGCGTGGATGGCCAATGGCCTTTACAACGAACATTATAGTGCTATGCCCATGCGGCATCAAATAACGGAAACAGCCGCTGACATTTCCGTATCCTACGATTGGAAAAAGAAAGGCAAATGGAACAACCTGAAAGTAAAAGCCACCAACGCCCCCACGCCCATACAGCCGGGCAGCGACGAAGAGTTTATTTTTGAACATTATTGGGGCTATAACGAACTGAACCCAAAAACCACCATCGAGTACGGCGTAGAGCATCCCCGTTGGGAAGTGTATCCTGTTACTGCTGTGGAAGCTGATTACGATATTGAAAACCTTTATGGCAAAGCATTTGTTCCTTACTTATCAGCAAAGCCGCACTCAGTTTTTCTGGCAATAGGTTCTAAGGTTGTTGTAAGAAAGCCGAGGTATATCCGGGGGTAAGGGATTGGGATTAGGGATTGGTGATTAGTGGTTGGGGATTAGTCGACAGTTACAGCATACAGTCCTAACCATCGGAAGCGAAACAAAAATTCGTGTTCATTCGTATTATTCGTGGCCAAAAACCTTTCTTACATTTGCCAACTATATTTTAAACTGTACATACATGCCTGGTTTTGAATTTTGGGGCGCCGAAGAACGCAAAGAAGTAAACGATGTGCTGGAAACCGGCATCCTGATGCGGTATGGATTCGACGGGCCCCGTAAAAATATATGGAAGGCCAACGAGCTGGAAGCTGCTATTTGCGACACTTTTAAATGTGGCCATGCACAGCTTTTAAGCAGTGGCACAGCCGCACTTACCACGGCCTTGGCGGCTTTGGGCATTGGCGTCGGCGATGAAGTAATTATGCCGGCCTTCACTTTTGTAGCAAGTTTTGAAGCGGTACTTTCCGTTGGCGCCATACCGGTTATGGTGGATATTGATGAATCTTTAACCCTGAATCCGGAAGCGGTACGGGCGGCCATTACACCCAAAACAAAATGCGTAATGCCCGTACACATGTGCGGCAGCATGGCCGATATGGATGCATTGGTTAGCATTTGCCAGGAACACAATCTGATATTATTAGAAGATGCCTGCCAGAGTATTGGTGGTAGTTATAAAGGTAAAATGCTGGGCACTATTGGCCATGCAGGTACTTTTAGTTTCGATTTTGTAAAAACCATTACCTGCGGCGAAGGCGGTGTGGTGATGACCAACGACAAAGACATCTACGAAAAATGCGACGGCTACACCGACCATGGCCACGACCATAAAGGCGTAGACCGTGGTGCAGATTTGCACCCGTTTATCGGCTACAACTTTCGCATTAGCGAATTACATGCGGCGGTGGGTTTGGCACAAATAAGAAAACTTGATAAAATACTGGCTACGCAAAAAAAGAATAACCTGCAACTGAAAAATATCTTAAGCCAAATAGAAGAAGTAACCTACAGAGTGGTACCCGACCCCGAAGGCGACAACTTTGCTTTCCTGAGTTGGTTTTTACCCACCGAAGAACTTACAAAAGCTTTTGTGGCCGAAATGAAAAGCAACAACGCATTGGCAGGCCATTTTTATTGGTACATAAATAACTGGCATTACATTACTAAGTGGGACCATCTTAAAAACGCTGTAACACTTAATGGCCAAAGCCCGGCCGTAACCCACGCTTTAAAGAGCTATGCCAGTAAAACTTTTGCAGCCAGCGATGCCATAATGAGCCGCTGTATTTCCACCGCCATCAGCCTTTCGTGGACGGAAGAACAAATACAGGCCAAAGGCGAACAAATGGTAGCCGCTATAAAAAAAGTAATGGCGGAGCACGGCGAACTTGTATAAATGGTCCTTGCTCTTTAAATCAAGTCATTGGTCATTGGGTCAATAGTCAATATAAAATCTTTCAAACAATGACCCATTGACCAATGACCTAATGACTTACTATCATCCTCCCATCACCATCTTCTGTCTATCTTTTTTAAATTCTTCCCAGTCGTAGGCTTTAAAAGGTTTTTCTTTTCCATCTACCCAAAAATTACCGCCTATATCACTACCCAGGAAAAAAGTTTTGGCTGCCTTTGCACCCTGCAAAAAAAGCTTCTTTTGGCTTTCTTCCTTCATGCCAAAATCCAGCCAGTTAATACCTTCCACATCTATATGGGCAATGCAGGTTTCGTATATCATATTGCGTTTTAAAAAATCGCGGTCGTAGTAAAAACGGATGGTACTAAGAATGCTGCCCAAAAATGGGCCCAGTTTGCTTTTGGGCTTTACAGACGCCTTTGCTTTTTTATCCGCCGGTTTTTCGTGGTCTTCATCTTCCAGCTTTACACCAAAAGTGGGCATACGTGCCCATTCTATTTTGGGGTTATGAAACACATTGATGGGGAAATTACTAAGGATGCCGCCATCTACAAATTGTACCTCTTTTTTTTCTATTGAACGCTGACATTCTACAAATGCCTTTAATTTGGTTTCGGTGTTTTTTCGTTGCAGCACTTCGGTTACATCCACTTTAAAAGGTTCAAAAAAAACGGGTATGCTCATACTGGCCCGTACATAATCTGCGGGGTTTACTTTGCCCGGTTCTATCCAGTATTCACTTGCCATTAGTGGAAATTCTACCTTGGTTTGGTTGGTAATATCGCTGGCTATGATGGTAAGAAAAGGTGGGGCAACCGTGTCATCATCATTGCGGTAATTCTTCGCTTTTCGTTCGGGGCTTAACTGAATACCTTTAAAGCTTTCAGCCATCTTTGCATCCAGATCGTCTTTGGTTTTTACGCCATTCCGGTGCAGTATATCGGTCATCCATGCATGAAATTTTTTGCCTGGGTTAATGCCAAAACTCGACTTGGAAAAGCGTTTAAGGTAATAAGCCATAATACCGCCTACGATACCTAATAATAAAACGGCGGCAACCGCAGCCAGCGAAACAATTTTTGTTCCCCATTTAACCGAATCCATAAGCCCGTTTCTTTCAGTACTCAACAAGCTTACCAGCCCAAAGGCCAGCGAACTTACCAGGGCAATAACAAGGCTAAAAATCAAGACTTTAATAACCAATTTCAGATGATTCTGGGCCTTTATGGCCATCCTTATCAGCCGCTTTCCAAACTTGCTGCCGTCTACCAAATTCCACAAATCGTAATTGAGCATTTCGTACAAAATGATCTCCGATTTTGTGGTAAAAGTTTCGTTCAGTTCTTTTTCAGCAGTGGTATAATTCTTTTTATCTACCGCTGCCAGCATCATGGTGTTAATAGCTCCGGCACTGGTACCGGCAAGTTTTAAAAACCGGATGCCCATTTTTTCCAATACATAGGTATAGCCTACCAAAGCCACGCCGAGTACGCCGCCGCCTTCCTGCACATAATTTACATATTGATAAGTTTCGCCATTTTCAGTTTTTATCATGTCGCTGAAGGCGGGCATTTTTTCAATGCCGGTTCTTTCTTTTTCCCTTGCCATAAGTACATCCATAGTAGGTTGTACAATGTCTTCATCTACCCTTGTGTCGGCAATAAATTGTTTGAAACCTTTGAGTTGGGTTTGCATAGATTCGGTTTTATTAAAACGGAATCAATTTACGGCTGAATTTTAGTACATTATTGCGTACTTAGTAAATAGCATGGATTGATAAGAATTGGAAGCGGTTTCAGGTAAAAAAGAGTTAGTATTTCGGATTACAATGTCGTTTAGTTAAGGTTGTCACCCTGAGCTTGTCGAAGGGCATCTTGTTGATCTTCATTGCAGATTGATTAGATGGGCTTCGACAGGCTCAGCCTGACAATCTCCCAGCTTCCTTAAATAAACGACATTGTCGGATTACCGCAGTGGCAGATGTTTGCCTTCCAATGCATCTGCATAATCTTTATTACCCATTCTTATAAACAGTGGAAATTTAATTTGTTTTTGCATTTTCAGTTCCATTTTGCAAATGGCACCCATGGTTTGGGTATAAAAATTTCGGGGTAAAATTTTTTGTTTTGAAGAAAAATACAACCAAAATGGGACTTCTGTTTTATATTGTTTAAATAAAACTGGTTTCAACACCCTCGGAGAAAACTTCTTTAAAATTTCCTGCGGTGTCCACAGTATTTGGCCCCGTTGTGCATAAAGTCCACTTGCATGTACACAAAAAACAAGAAACAAACAAATGACCAAAGACCGCATGACTAAAGGGTTTGTATGTAAATTTACGCCGTAACTGTATGTGCAGATCTTGAATTTTAAATCGATTTTAGGAAATAGCAGGAAAAGTTAGACTACTGTTGCATAATCAAAAATTGCGCTGCTTAAAATAGTGGTGTTTATTACGTTCGAACAACCCTTTGGTTCGTATTCAATCGAATCAAAACCTGATTTTTAATTTTTAGAACTTTGTTTTTATAAAATGGCAATTGGTCAATCTTTACAACAACGGCTTCAGCAGAAGCTTTTACCGCAGCAGATTCAGCTAATGAAACTGCTGCAGGTGCCTACGGCTAACCTGGAAGAACGCATAAAAGAAGAACTGGAAGAAAACCCGGCACTGGAACTGGGGGATGGAGAAGGCGAAGAAGAACAAAGAGAGGAAGAGGATTTTTCGGAAACTACCACAGAAGATTTTGAAAAATCAACGGAAGATTTTGACAATAGCAGCTCCACCGACGACCACGACGACCCTTTTGAAAATATAGAAATGAGCGATTATGAGGCGGATGACGGCATTGCCGATTACCGCCTAAAGGATGATAACTATCCCGAACTGGAAGACCGTCAGGTGATGCCATATAAGGTAGAAACCACTTTTCATGATATGCTGGTAGACCAATTGGGCCTGCTGGAAGTAGACGAACGCCTGGGTAAAGTAGCTGAGCAAATTGTAGGCAGTATAGACGATGATGGCTACCTGCGCCGTGAGGTTGCTTCTATTGTAGATGACCTTGCATTTCGCCAAAATGTGATGGCGACAGATGAAGAAGTGGAGGATTTAATTAAACGCATTCAGCTTTTTGACCCTCCCGGAGTGGCGGCCCGCAACCTGCAGGAGTGCCTGCTGATACAGCTAAAACGAATGCTGATAGATGGTAAAGATGTAAAGCTGCCCATACTAATCATAGAAAAATACTTTGACGAGTTTACCAAAAAACATTACGACAAAATACAGCGTGGGCTTAATATAGAGGATGAACAACTGAAAGACGTAATTGGCGTAATACTCCGCCTAAACCCACGCCCAGGTGGCAATGTAGGCGATAGCAACAGTAAAGAAAGCTATGTAATTCCCGACTTTTTTGTAATGAATAATGGCGGCGAACTAGAGATTACCCTTAACAGTAAAAATGCCCCTGACCTACGTATCAGCAGCGATTACCGGGAGATGCTAACCGATTATAACAAAGGCGCAAAAAAAGACAAACGCCAAAAAGAAGCCGTACTGTTCATCAAACAAAAAATAGATGCGGCCAAGTGGTTTATAGAAATAATAAAGCAGCGGCAGGAAACCCTGATGAACACCATGCAGGCCATTGTAAACCGGCAGAAAGAGTTTTTCTTAACCGGTGATGAAACCACCATGCGGCCCAT
>JAYUTQ010000163.1:0-4046 GCA_043755055.1 Chitinophagaceae bacterium
AGAAAAAGGTCATCCGTTTACTTATCATGTGTATGGCACAGCCATTGTTACCACCACGGTTGATTGCCTGCGGGGTATTTATGAAATTGATTCGGTAAAAATTGTACACGACTTTGGCAAAAGCATGAACCCGATTATTGATATTGGCCAGGTGGAAGGTTCTTTGGTGCAGGGAATCGGCTGGATGACGATGGAAGAAATCGTTTATGATAAAGAGGGCAAACTAAAATCAAATGCACTGAGTACTTATAAAGTGCCGGATATTTATTCCGTTCCCAAAGTTTTGGATATTTATTTTTTAGAAACCCAAAAAGATAATCTGGCCATCTTTCGAAGTAAGGCTGTAGGCGAACCGCCGCTGATGTATGGCATTGGTGCTTTCTTTGCCATTCGCAATGCCATTAAGGCTTTCAGGCCGGAGGCCGATATTGCTTTTGATGCCCCATTAACACCTGAAAAGGTATTAATGGGACTGTATCCCGATAATAAGTGAACAAGCGAACTCCTAAACAAGTAAACTTGTAAACCCGTAAACAGCAAAGCTTCAAGATGAACAAACAACTTTCCATCTGGCAATTCATCCATCAAAACCTGCAACAAAATATTGCAGTGATATTGCTGTATGTGTTGGAAAGTAAAGGTAGCAGCCCCGGCAGGCAGGGTTTTTTTATGGCAGTAAATGCGAATGGAGACATGGCTGGTTCCATTGGCGGCGGGGTAATGGAATATAAGTTGGTAACAAAGGCAAAGGCACAATTACGAAATACAACAATAAATGAAACTTTAAGTTTAAAAAAAGAAATACATGATAAAGCCGCTGGTGAAAACCAAAGTGGCATGATTTGCAGCGGAGAACAAACCATTCTTTTATATCAAATACAACAGCAGGATTTATATATTATTGAAAGTATCATCTTTTCATTAGGCAATCATCAAAACGGCACGTTGTTACTTTCTCCAGGTGGTTTAGCTTTTAGCAAAGCCTTGCCAAATAAGGATTTTGAGTTTGTAATGAAATCTGATTCGGATTGGACATATAATGAAAAAACGGGCTATAAAAATCAGTTGTTTATCGTTGGGGGCGGGCATTGTGCATTAGCCTTGTCGCAGTTAATGAGTACATTGGATTTTTACATTCGCTTGTACGATGAGCGAAGTGACTTGAATACCATACAGCAAAATAGTTTTGTACATGAGCAGCACATTGTAAAAGATTATAGTGAGCTGACTTTATTAATTCCATCGGGTAATAACCACTATGTAGTTATTATGACGGTAGGCTACCGCACCGACTATACTGCACTGAAAGCCTTATTGCCAAAGGATTTTAAATATATGGGTGTATTAGGTAGTAAAAAGAAAATGGAAAAATTATTTGCCAATTTTCAATTGGAAAATGAAAACTATCAAAAGCTGCATCATGTTAATACACCGATCGGTATCAGCATCAACAGCCATACTCCAGAAGAGATTGCTGTGAGTATAGCAGCTGAAATTATTACAGTAAAAAACGCGGAGTAAAATTCTAAAAATGAAACCACAATTACCCAATAAAAGATGAGTTGGGGTGTAAAATCCCCAACTCACCTTTTATCATCATTCAGATAATTCTAAATGTTTTTATTGCCTGTATGCCCTGCTATCGCCAAATACTTGCCTTAATAAATTGCTGGTTCTGGCATTTAAATCGGTACGTATTTTATATTCAGTAGCTTCTATTTCGCTAAACATCTTGTTGGCTACCAACTGTGCCAGCACACTGGTGAAATCAATATTGAGTTGTTGCTTGCCAATAACCGGCAAATCTTTTCCGGCAAGATCTCCCAATGTTTGTGGCAGTTTATACTCGGTTAGCACACTAGCTATTTCGGGTTTAATGGCATTGCGTAGCGAATCCCCTATTGAATTGCGGAGATATTTTGTAGCTGCATCGTAACCGCCACCTAAAATGGCAACTGCATCTCTAAAAGTAATATTTCGAATTCCATTGATAAAAACAGGAACCGTTTTTTCAGCACTTTTAGTAGCAGCACTGGTAAGCGAATTTTGAAACCGGGTTATTTCGCCACCAAGCCCTAATGTTTCAAGGGTTCTTATAATTTTTACAGCGGACTCCGGCAAAACTCCATTCAGTACATTGGTGCCATTAAACAGGCTACCGTTTTGTGCATTGTTTTTTCCCTGCAATACGCCATTAATCAGCGCTTCTTTCAAGCCACCTGCAATATCGGCTTCGCCCAATAAGGCTTTTACTACATCACAACTGGTAAATGAACCCGTTATAGCTACACATACGGCGAAAAGTTTGAGTTTTTTGATCATGCTGTTTTTTTTTAATTTTTATTGATAATACATCTGGTACGTTACAAAGATGGTTTTGGCAGGTAAAAGGTTAATTAGGATGAAATTTTTCTTTATCCTTAACATTTCGTCTGTGTTCAATTTTCGTGCCTGCTTTCCTGTTTCGTAATGGCCATATTTCCATTCATAATGTTAGCACTCAGATAATCCTAAAGGCACATCTATAGCCAGTCCGCCATCACTTGTTTCTTTGTATTTGCTATTCATATCTAATGCTGTTTGCCACATAGTGCGTATTACTTTATCCAGACTCACTACCGCAAAATCGGGGGTGCTTTGCAATGCCAGTTGCGATGCTGTAATAGCCTTAATGGCTCCCATGGTGTTGCGTTCTATACAAGGTATTTGTACCAGGCCGCCAATAGGGTCGCAAGTAAGGCCCAAATGGTGTTCCATGGCTATTTCCGCAGCCATTAAAACCTGCTTTTGGGTACCGCCCAAAGCTTCGGTAAGTGCAGCTGCTGCCATGGCACTACTTACCCCAATTTCGGCCTGGCAGCCGCCCATGGCCGCACTAATAGTGGCACCTTTTTTAAAGATGCTTCCGATCTCTGATGCGGTGAGTAAAAATTTAAAAATGGTATCGTCGCTATTGCCGCCACAAAACACAATAAAGTATTGCAACACGGCTGGTATTACGCCGGCTGCCCCATTGGTAGGTGCAGTAACCACACGGCCAAACGATGCATTTTCCTCGTTTACCGCAAGGGCAAAACAACTTACCCAATCCAATATATAAGTAAAATTCTGGCTGCCTTCTTTAATGGCTTGTATCCAACTTGCATAGTCTTCGTAGGTTTTACCGGCCAGTAGTTTTTTGTTAAGATCAAAACCACGGCGTTTTACATGCAGGCCGCCTGGCAGGTATCCGTTGGTGTGGCATCCACGATACATGCATTCCTTCATGGCTTGCCATATGTTCATTACCCCTTCTCTTGTTTGGGCTTCGGGCCGCCAGGTGTTTTCGTTTTCCAGCACTATTTCGTTTACAGCAAGTCCGGTTTTTATGCACCAGTGTAAAATGTCGTCGGCGGTATTTATGGGGAAGGGTAGCTGTACTATTTGCGTAGCCGTTGCAGCCTCATTTTCCTGCACCACAAAGCCGCCGCCAATGGAATAATAGGTTTCGCAAATGGTTTCGCCGTTTTCAAAACCAGCCAATATGCTCATGGCATTTGGGTGAAAAGGCAATGATTCTTTCATTAAAAACTGCACATCATTTGCAGGATTAAAAGCCAGTTTTTTTGCTCCGCCCAAATTCAAAAGATGTGCTGTTCTTAAAAATTCAATTTTTGGGTCGATGGAATTTACGTCGATGGTAACCGGGTCTTCGTTGGCAAGGCCAAGCATACATGCAATGTCTGTTCCGTGGCCGTGGCCGGTTTTGGCCAGCGATCCGTATAGCAACACCTGTACATGTGTTACCGTTTGTAAACGATTTTCGGAAGCCAGTTTTTGCACAAATTTTTGCGCAGCCCTCCACGGCCCAAGTGTATGCGAAGAAGATGGCCCAACGCCAATCTTAAACATATCGAAAACGGAAATGGCTTCGTGTGGCATGGCTTTTTTATTTGGTAAAGTACAATCGGCTTTGTCAAAAATAAATAGTCCCGCCGTTGGTGGCGGGACTATTTTATAAAAGTTATTTTATGTTGTGCTTAAAAAACTGCCAGCAGGGTAATTTC
>JAYUTQ010000164.1:0-1836 GCA_043755055.1 Chitinophagaceae bacterium
CTTTGTTTGGCCTTAAAACCAATGGGCGAATTGAAAGTATACTAATGAGTCTGCCGCCCACCGTTCGGTTTCCAGCGCCTGACAAATGGTATTTTGTAAATTGAGAATGGAGGAAATCCAGTTTTCTTTAATGGTCATATTTTAATTGTCCAACAGTTTTTTTAGCACACGGATGATACGGAAGGAAAGGATAAACACGGATTTTTTAATCTGCTTTGCAGAAAAAAATGGATTCCAAAATTCATAGTTTGTCTTTACGTAGTTTAATTAACTGCTTGCATTTCTGAATTACTACTTATTTCCATTTTTTCATCTAATTGTACTTGAATCAATTTTGTAACAGCCTGCACCCACATAGGGTCGAGGTTAAGGCAGGGAATCATTTCATAACTTTCCCCACCGGCTTCCATAAAGGTTTCTTTGCCTTCCATGGCTATCTCTTCCAGTGTTTCCAGGCAGTCGCTTACAAAAGCCGGGCACACAATCAATAGTTTTTTAATGCCTTCACCGGGCATATCTTTTAATCTGAAATCGGTATAAGGTTTCAGCCATGGGTCACGGCCAAGCCTCGATTGAAAGCTGAAACTGTATTTTTCTTTAGGCAAACCCAAAGCAGCGGCCGTAAGATGGGCCGTTACCAAACATTGGTGTTTGTAACAGGTGGCATGTGCAGTACTATCTACGCTGCAGCAGTTTTCTACCTGCAGGCAATGCTTCCCGGTGGTGTCGCTTTTTTTAATATGCCTCTCCGGTATGCCATGGAAACTAAACAGTAAATGGTCGAAGCCATTTTGTAAATAGGGCTGAATATGTGCTGCAAAAGCCTGTATATAATCTGTATGGTTATAATAAGGAGGTACCGTTTTTAAGGTAAAAGTGTAGTTGCTTTTCTGATGCACCGTTTTCATGTGCTCCACAGCTGTTTCGTAGCTGCTCATGGCATAATGAGGGTACAGTGGCATTAGCACCACTTCTTCAAGGTTAGGGTTTTGGCGCAGCAAATCCTGGTAGGCATCATTTGCCGAAGGCGTACCATAACGCATGGCCACCGTTACCGGAATATCAAAATTTTGCTGCACGGCGTTCTGCAATTGATTGGTAAGGGTAACGAGTGGCGAACCTTCTTTCCACCAGATTTTTTTATAGGCCTTCGCACTTTTTGATGCACGGATAGGAGCTATAATGCCACGGACCAGCAGCAGCCGGGCCAGGTAGGGGATGTCTATCACCCGTTCGTCCATTAAAAATTCGCTGAGGTATTTGCGTACATCTTTTACTTCGGTAGTATCCGGCGAACCGAGGTTCATTAAAATAATCCCTTTATTCATTTTGATTAATTGTAGTACCGCAATATTGAGGTAATTAATTTACAAAGACAGATGGCAAAGGTTTGCCTTTTACAATAAAAGAAAATTGGTGTTGAAAAATATGACAGTTGAATGACCAAATGGAACCAAGTATCCGAAGTTCTGCTTGTACTTTTGCACCCATAATTATGGAGCAACATTTACTTTCATCATTTTTGGTAACCGGCGTTACGTTCCGGAAATCCAATTCTGTTACAAGAAGCAAATTTGCCCTTACCAAAGAACAGGTAACCTTGTTTTTACAACAGGCGAAGCAATCGGGCATCCAATCTTTATTTATCATCAGCACTTGTAACAGAACCGAGTTTTATACTTATCAGGCATATCAAAAAGCAGTGATAGAGTTATTGTCGGGCTTTACAGGCAATAGTGTGGAAGATTTTTACCAGCATTGGTTTAAGAAAAAAAGCGGCGCAGCCATTGAGCACTTGCTACAGGTTAGCACCGGACTTGATTCCCAAATTTTGGG
>JAYUTQ010000165.1:0-4035 GCA_043755055.1 Chitinophagaceae bacterium
TACATCATTTTGCCTGAACATAAACTCATCAGTGGCACTGCCCCAGGATGAATCGTTGGTTTCCATTGATTTTAAATTGGAGTAGTTTTTAAAATATGCAAAGGGGTAAGCAGGACTTTTATCTGTACCGCCCAATGCTATTTTAGGAGCCTCTACCAATGCTAATTTTTCTTCCTCAGTAAGCTTGTAGTACAGCACAGAACAAATAAAACCATCGCCTTCGGCATAATAATAATAGTCGGATCCACGCCATTCCTTTGTAAATTTTTTAAATTGATCGGCATATAAAGTAATAGCTGCTGTTTTGCTCTTCGGATACTTAAACTCAAAAACCTTGTTGCCAACGGGTTGAAAAGATAAAAGGCCACAAACAATAAATAAGAGTATCAGTTTCTGAAGTGACATAGTCAGTTTTTTTGGGTGTGCATTAAGCTGCAACTCACACAAATTTGCGATAAAGGAAATTAAGTAGGGCAATGATAATTGATAAAGCCCTGTTGTTTTTTGTAACCTTATTTTTACAGCCTTAAGTCAATAGATTTTAGTTTTTTATTTGGCCAAAAATAGCAGGTAAATACTAGAACATTGTTCCTTGAAACTTGAACCTTAAAAAATGTACTTCAACCTCAACGATACCCTTAACCTTTTTACCAAATTTACCCCACGCCGCCTGTGGAATGCAGGCAAAGTGTGGAGCAGCTACCAGCTTAGTAAACTGCGTAAAAAGCCCGTTCAGTGGGGTTATCCTATTTCCATCAGCTTTGAGCCAACCACCAGTTGCAACCTGCGCTGCCCCGAATGCCCAAGCGGCCTCCGGGCTTTTACAAGGCCCACGGGTATGCTGGAGAAAAATTTTTTCAGCCAAACCATTGATGATATTTATAAAGAATTACTCTACCTCGTTTTCTATTTTCAGGGAGAACCGTACCTGAATCCGGATTTTTTAGACATGGTAAAATATGCCCACAACAAGGGCATTTACACCGCTACCAGTACCAATGCCCACTACCTTACCGACGCCAATGCCAAACGCACCATCGAAAGCGGATTGGACCGCCTTATTATTTCAATAGACGGCACCACGCAGGATGTGTACCAGCAATACCGTGTGGGCGGCAAGCTTGAAAAAGTGCTGGAAGGGGCCCGCAATATTGTAAAATGGAAAAAGGAAATGAAAAGTAAAACGCCGTTTATCTTCTTTCAGTTTTTGGTGGTAAAACCCAATGAACACCAGATAGAAGACATAAAAAAAATGGCCAAAGAAATAGGCGTGGATCAGGTACGATTTAAAACCGCACAGGTGTACGATTACGAAACCGACCCCAACCAACTAATACCCGACATAGACAAATACAGCCGCTACAAAAAAGATAAAGAAGGCAAGATGCAAATTAAAAGCGGCCTCCAAAACCATTGCTGGCGGCTGTGGAGCGGCAATGTAATTACCTGGGATGGCCTGGTAGTTCCCTGCTGTTTTGATAAAGATGCCCTGCACCAGTTGGGCAACCTGAAGAACCAAAGTTTTAAACAAGCCTGGCACAACGATAACTACAAACAGTTCCGCAGCGAACTGATGACCAGCCGCAAAAACATAGACATTTGTGCCAATTGCAGCGAAGGGCTAAAGGTGTGGGAAGAATAGTTTTTTAGCTCATTTTCAGCAATTTGAGTAGTGCATTTTTATAAGGCATGTATTACGTATGTAACCACGCCCCAAACCGAAAAATTAACGGCAGTAGTATCTACATCTATAGTAGCTATCCTTTTATTTTCGGGTATCAGCCTTACTTTATTAAAGGTTTTTTCAAGGCGCCGCACCATCATTTCATCGTTTAGTACGGCCACAATTACCTTGCCATTTACGGCAGTTACAGAGCGGTCTATAATCAGCACATCGCCATTAAAAATACCGGCACCAATCATGGCTTCGCTGTTCATCCGCATAAAAAAAGTTGCCGGTTTGTTGCGTATCAGTTGCTCGTTCAGGTCTATGCCACGTTCCATATAATCGTCGGCGGCGGCACCAAAGCCGGTAGCATTGGCGGCGGGTACATCCTGCTGCACAAACCGTTTGGTGCCACCATAAGCTGGTCCAAAAAAAAGTTCTGTTTCCATATTTCTAAAGTTTTTTATTGTGTTACCAGTTTCTGGTTACAGGTTGCCAGTTGCCAGGGTTCTTACTAGCGTACCGGTTACAGGCATACCGGCAACCAGATTTTTCTTTAGCAAAGTAAAAATTAATTTGGCTAAATACTAATAATGTTAGTAAATTTATGCTAAGATAATTATCAGCAAAACCTTTTTTATGCAATTACCTACTGCCCAACAACCCGGTTTTATAAACGGCCAATACGAATACCTGCTTGTGGCCAACCCCGACGAAAATGTGTTAAATAAAGTGATGAATGAAAAACAGGTTTTTTACGACCGTTACAAAGAAGAAGTTGCTGTAAAATCGAAACCCTACATAACTGTAGCCGACTTTTTAGCCATGGAAACCATGGAAGCAACCGTTATCCGCTGGATAGAACGTATTTGCAGCAAGCAGCATAGCTTTAATGTGGCACTCAATAATTTCAGTGGGTTTCCGCCGCACACCATTTACCTGCGGGTACAAAATCCACAGCCTTTTAAGCATTTGGCCATGCAGCTAAAAGTAATCAGCGATTATATAAAAGACAATAACTGCCCGCCCCCAAAACTGATAGACCGCCCACACCTTACCATTGCCCGCCGCCTGCCGGAAGCTGTGTACAGCAAGGCCATGTTCGATTATTCGCAAAGGGATTTCCATAGCAGCTTTATGGTAAACGAATTGGTACTGCTAAAACGCAAACACCCCTTTGATAGCTGCGAAAAAGTAATGGTGTTTCGGTTTTTACCGGCAGAGGCAGATTTGTTTTCGGCAACGGCGTAGTAGTTTACTCGCAAAGACGCATAGGGGCAAAGACGCAAAGGGTATAATGGTAACTTTTTTATAGCTGTTTTCAAATGCCAAGGTAGCCTCATCCCCGGCCCTTCTCCTGACGGAGAAGGGTGCCTCACGGTGAAATTCTTTATGAACAATAACATTACTACCTCATGTTTCACCACCATCATCACACTACTCCAGTTTCCCCACTCACTACTCATTATTCCTCATTCATTACTCATCATTCATTTTATGCAACCCGATATGACCCAGCTTCCCGGTTACCGATTGTACGAGTATGTATTGGTGCTCAGTCCGCATGAAGATTTGCGGGACAAAATGCTGCAGGTAAAAAAAGACTTTGCCGAAAAGTATAAGGCGCAAAGCAATACTGGTGGCATGCCGCACATTACGCTGGCCATTTTTACCCAAATGCAAATGATGGAAGAAAAGCTGCTGAACCGGCTTAAAAATATTGCCATGGGGTTCTGCCCGTTTAAGGTGGAACTAAAAGATTACGGCAGTTTCCCCACCCACACCATTTTTATAAATGTGGCCACCAAGGTGGAAATACAAAAGCTGGTAAAAAACCTGCACGAAGCCCTGCGGCTAATGAAAAGTCCTGAAGTGAAACCACATTTTATAACCGAGCCCTATATACCCGTTGCCCGAAAACTACTACCCTGGCAATACGAAAAAGGATTTTTAGAAATGAGCCACCGCCAGTTTACCGGCAAATTTATAGCCGATGCCATGCTGCTGCTTCGCCGCAGGCAAGGCGATAAAGCTTACCAGATAGTACATCGGCTGGAGTTTATGAATTTACCGGTAACAACAAAGCAAGGGTTGCTGTTTGGATAGTTAACAACGAGAAATTGATTTTTTCAGCCTCAAAAAAGTGAAAACCTTTTGGGCGTTACCCGGCGAAAACCTGCCTGGTCGGGCTTTCCACTCCATTCCAGTTCCCCTTTTGAAGATAGGGGCCAAGGCCAAAAAAGATTTCCGTTGCAATCCCTAACGTAATTACTACGCCCAAACTCTATACCCAATAAGATATAAAGTATAGCATACCAATCCATTTTTTTCTGCAAAGCAGATTAAAAAAATCCGTGTTCATCCGTCCA
>JAYUTQ010000166.1:0-9308 GCA_043755055.1 Chitinophagaceae bacterium
ACAATTGCTGGAACTGATAGAACAAGGATTGGAAACACTGAATGCCGAACAAAAAACCTGTAACAGTGTGTGGCCGGTGGTTTCGCTAATTTCCTGATAGCTTTTCTTTTGTAAATAAAATAAAGTTACACAGGTTTTTTGTTCGGCATTCAGTGTTTCCAATCCTTGTTCTATCAGTTCCAGCAATTGTTCTTTTGCTGCTTTTTCGTCTTTGTCATCTTCCTGCGGTAATACCTTGCTATGTTGCTCCTTTAGTTCGTCGGGTATATGCTTGTTATGGTCTCTCAGGTACATCAGGCAATAGTTTTTTGCCACCATGTAAATCCAGCTTTTAAAGTAAGTTACTTCGTAACGGGGCAGTTCCTGCAAAGCTTTTAAAAAAACCTGTTGTACCCCATCTTTGGCAATCTCTTCGTTTTTTAAATATTTCATACATACACCAAACAAAAGCAAGGTATACCGCTGTAGCAAATAGCCTAGCATTTGCTGATCTTTTTGTTTGTAAAACAATTGCAGCAATTCCTGGTCGGTTAGGTGTAAGTATGTATCGGTGCTTCGCAAATGATTGTTAGGGGTTAAAAGCGTTAAGCGTATGTAGTTTGCCTTAGGCTTTGTATGGATGCAAGTAAAGTAAAAATCCACAACAAGAGTGTAGGTTTTTGTGCATGAATACTTATACACAGAGCCTTAAAAATAAATGTGAAAAGGCCTGTCAACCATTTTTTATTTAAAAAGTTACCATTTTTTTTTAAATGCACAAGCCGTTAAAGGCAGTGGATTAGTATTTAATAATTTAAAATGTTTGAAACCTTAAACCTTGTATCCTGAACCCTGAACCCTGAACCCTGAACCCTGAACCCTGAACCTTGTACCCTAAACCCTAAACCCAATTGTTCGCATGACAGTACATGACAGCCTTCAATTACCATCCTTCTATCTTTAGCCAGGATTTTTTTCCTTAGAAAAAACAATTATATCATGGGTGTTATCCTTGGAGTTATTTTCCACTTTATAGGTGGTTTTGCGTCTGGTAGTTTTTACATGCCTTATAAAAAGGTAAAGGGCTGGAGTTGGGAAAGTTTCTGGATTGTAGGTGGATTATTCTCCTGGTTAATTGTACCTCCTTTAGCAGCATATTTAACTATCCCTGGTTTTGCAGAAATCATAAGCGGAACAGATAGTGCCACACTTGGTTCCACTTTTACAATGGGTTTGTTATGGGGTATTGGCGGTCTCACTTATGGTTTGGGTGTCAGGTATTTAGGTGTGTCTTTAGGTAGCTCTATTATACTTGGTTTGTGCTCTGTTTTTGGGGCTATCATTCCTTCTATTTATTATCAGTTGCACCCAATACCGGGTAAGGATACCATCTCCGAACTGGTAGGTACCACTTGGGGGCAGTTTGTGCTGGTGGGCCTTGCAGTTTGTGTATTGGGCATCATAATTTGTGGTAAAGCAGGAGGCATGAAGGATAAAGATTTGGGTGGTAGCACTACCGATGCTTCAGGCAGCGAATTTAAAATAGGCCTGGGTTTGGTACTGGCAATCATTAGCGGTGTGCTAAGTGCCTGTTTTAGTTTTGGTATAGAAGCGGGTACAAGCATGGGCAATGAGGCTAATGAAGCCTGGAAGCTGGCGAACCCCGGCAAAGGCGAATTTCTTTTTCGAAACAATGTAATTTTTGTAGTAATACTTTGGGGTGGATTAACCACCAATTTTATATGGTGCATGATTTTAAATTTCCGGAATAAAAGCTTTGGTGATTACACCAATAAAAAATCACCTTTAGCTAAAAACTATTTACTCTGTGCCATTGGCGGCACCATGTGGTTCCTTCAGTTTTTCTTTTATGGTATGGGCGAAAGTAAAATGGGTAACGGAGCTAGTTCTTGGATTCTCCACATGTCTTTTATAATTTTAGTAGCTAATATGTGGGGCCTGTTTTTAAAAGAATGGAAAGGCGTTTCCCAAAAAACCACCCGCACAATCATCATTGGCATTGCTACCATTATTCTTTCAATTGTAATTGTGGGTTATGGTAATTCCATTAAGCCTGCGGCCCCGGCAGCAACGGTCGTGGTAGAATCAAAATAATATTATACACCAGGAAAATAACACCTCATGTCAGTAACCACAGCATCAAACCCAGGCAGCTCCCCATCAGTAGTTGGCGGCTTTAACCATGTAAGCTATTTATGGGATGAAGAAAAAGCCGCAGCACTTGCCGGCGATGAAGTAGGATTATTAATTTACCGTTCCAATCTTTTGGGGGCCGATCTGCGCCTCACTAACTATGGTGGTGGAAACACCTCCTGCAAAGCCATGGCTAAAGATCCGCTAACAGGAGAGGAGACAGAAATTATGTGGGTTAAAGGCAGTGGTGGCGATATCGGAACGTTGAAAAAAAGTGGCCTTGCTGCTTTGTATGTCGACCGTTTACGCAGTCTTAAAAATGTATACCGTGGTCTGGAATTTGAAGACGAAATGGTAGAGTTGTTTAACCATTGCATCTACGATCTTGCTTCAAAAGCACCTTCTATCGATACGCCTTTGCATGGCTTCCTTCCATTTAAACATATCGACCATTTGCACCCAGATGCGGCTATTGCTATTGCTGCCGCAAAGGACGGTGAGCAAATCACAAAAGAATTGTTCAACGGAACCATCGGTTGGGTAAAATGGCAAAAGCCCGGTTTCGAACTCGGCCTGATGCTGAAACAATGCCTGGATGAAAACCCCGGAATCCGTGGCATCATGCTTGGCTCTCATGGCCTGTTTACATGGGGTGATACCGCCTACGAAAGCTACATGAATACCCTGGAAGTAGTAGAACGTTGTGCTACTTATCTGGCAGATAATTATGGTACAAAAGGACCTGTTTTTGGCGGTGCCAAAATAAAATCTTTACCAAAAGAAGAAAGGCTGAAGCAGGCCGCAGCATTGGCTCCTGTACTGCGTGGTTTATGTAGTTCTGGTAACTCCCTTTCAGGGGGTAGGAGGGCTATGATTGGTCATTTTACCGACGACGACCGTGTGCTGGAATATATCAATTCCAATGATTTAGCAAGACTTGCTCCTTTAGGAACAAGCTGCCCCGACCACTTTCTTCGTACCAAAATTAGCCCGTTGATTTTGCCTTTAACGGCAACAGATGATCTGAGCGATGTTGCCGCTATAAAAGTAAAACTGGCCCCTGAATTTGAAGCCTACCGTAAAATGTACGGCGAATATTACGACACCTGTAAACATCTAAACAGTCCGGCCATTCGTGATGCCAATCCTGTAATATTAATCTATCCGGGTGTGGGCATGTTTGCTTTTGCCAAGGATAAACAAACTGCAAGGGTAGCCGCTGAGTTTTATACCAACGCCATTAATGTAATGAAAGGTGCTGAGGCAGTTTCGGAATACACTTCTTTGCCTCGTCAGGAAGCATTTAACATTGAATACTGGTTGCTGGAAGAAGCCAAACTGCAACGGATGCCCAAGCCAAAATCATTGAGCGGCCGGGTAGCATTGATAACAGGAAGCGCCGGTGGCATCGGTAAGGCTATCGCCAAAAAATTTGCAGAAGAAGGCGCCTGTGTAGTCATTAACGACATTAACGAAGAAAGGCTCCAATCGGCTACAGCAGAATTCCAGAAGGCTTATGGAAGAGATGCTGCAACAGCTGTAGTTCTGGATGTTACAAACGCAGGTACCATTGCCAAAGCGATGGACGATGTTGCACTTGCTTTTGGTGGATTAGATATCGTTATTAACAATGCAGGTATCAGCATTTCAAAATCTATTACCGAGCATACCATCGAAGAGTGGGACAGGTTGTACGACATACTTGTAAAAGGTCAGTTCCTTGTATCACAAGCTGGTGTGGCCATTATGCGTAAGCAGGGTTTTGGTGGCGATATCGTAAATATCGTTTCTAAAAATGCTGTTGTGGCCGGACCAAATAATCCGGGTTATGGTTCTGCAAAAGCAGCACAGGCCCACCTTACCAGGCTAATGGCTGCTGAGTTGGGTGTTGATAAAATCCGTGTAAACACGGTGAACCCTGATGCAGTTATCAGCGATAGTAATATATGGGCTGGCGGCTGGGCCGAGGGACGTGCCAAAGCTTACGGCATTACCGTTGCCGAATTGCCTGCCTACTACGCCAAACGCACATTGCTTAACGAAATCATTTTACCCGACGATATTGCCAACGCATGTTTCGCCTTTGTAGGTGGCCTGCTGAATAAATCAACCGGTAATGCTTTAAACGTGGATGGCGGAGTAGCAATGGGATTTTATAGATAATCATCGGTCATTAAGTCAATGGGTCAGTAAGTCATTAAACTGCCGGAGTCGGTATTCCCACCGGCCACTGAATTTGATACATTAGCCCGGCTGAAAACCTTTGTGCATCTGCATTGGCGACGCTCCGTTCAACATAAGTTCTTTGGTCATCATTCCTTCAGCCGCCGTGGTCGTTGTCCTCACCAACCACTGTATTGGAACGATTACTCCAGTCTTTGCGAGGCTGGGTTCTTGCCCGGCCGAAGCAATCTCAAGGGTTTGTTTACAATACTAGTTTAGCAACTCCCGGAGGTTGCTTTACCGCCATTCGGTCGGCACGGGCGGGCAAGAACCCTCGCAATGACTTGGATTTTTAAACTGTATTTCTGAGTCTCTAAAAATCATACATCCGAAATCAAAAAATCAAAAATCTTGACTCGTATTGCTTTTAAAATGAAACTCTTTCCCAATCAGGAAGCAGAATATAAAAAACGCCACGACGAAATATGGCCGGAACTGGTATCCCTGCTAAAAGATTCGGGCATCAGCGAATACTCCATTTTTCTCGACCCCGAAACCAATGCATTGTTCGGCATACTCAAAGCCGATGAACCCTTAAAAATCGACGAGTTACCCTCGTACCCCGTAATGCAGCGCTGGTGGAAATACATGGGCGACCTTATGGAAAGCAACCCCGACAATTCCCCTGTAAGCATTCCTTTGAAAGAAGTATTTTACCTGCCTTAAGAGTTAAAGGCATAAGGTGTAAGGTTTAAGGAAGAAGAGAAAAAGGTGTAAAGCAAAGGGTTTAGGGTAGAAGCATAAAGGATACTCAAGGTTGCAATTTATCAACCACATTGCGGAGGGTCACTCCTCTCCGCAAGGAGAGGGGACGGGGGTGAGGCCACACACCAAACTTCAAAACTTACCAATCAACCACTCACCACTGTCCACTCACGGTTTACATCATACATCACAAATCATAAATCACAAATCAGAATGTTACTCGATAAACAAACGATAGCCGACCATAACAGCAGCATTGCTGCCGAACACCAACGCAAGTTTGATTTTGTATCTGCCGGTATTCCAAACCTTGCCGATATATTGCAAAAACTGGAAGCCTTTCAAATCGCTATCCCAAGCTGGGCGCTAGGTACAGGTGGAACACGGTTTGGCCGTTTTCCCGGTGGTGGTGAGCCCCGCAGCCTCGAAGAGAAGATAGAAGATGTGGGTTTGTTACATGCACTCAACCAATCATGTGGTGCAATATCGCTGCACATTCCATGGGATATTTCTGAGAACCCAACCGCTACAAAAGAGCTGGCTGCTAAGCACGGTTTAAAGTTTGATGCCGTTAACAGCAACACGTTTCAGGACCAGCCCAATCAGGAACATAGTTACAAATTTGGTTCGCTGCAGCATGTAGATAATGCCGTTCGGCAGCAGGCCATCGACCATAATATAGAAGTAATAAAACAAGGTGTGGCATTGGGTTCTACCTCACTCACCGTTTGGTTAAGTGATGGCTCCTGCTTCCCCGGACAGTTAAATTTCCGCAAGGCATTTCAACGCACATTAGAAAGCTTGCAGGAAATCTACAAAGCCATGCCGGCCAATTGGAAAATGTTTATCGAATACAAAGCCTTTGAACCCAACTTCTATTCCATGACGGTTGGCGATTGGGGGCAGAGCCTTTTGTTTGCCAGCAAACTCGGACCACAGGCTTACACCTTGGTAGACCTTGGCCACCATTTACCCAACGCCAATATTGAGCAGATTGTGGCTTTATTGATGATGGAAGAAAAACTGGCAGGTTTCCATTTCAACGATTCAAAATACGGCGATGACGACCTTACCGTAGGCAGCATTAACCCTTATCAATTGTTCCTCATTTTTAACGAACTGGTAGAAGGTATGGATGCCCGTGGCATGAACCATGCTACCGACCTCGGATGGATGATTGATGCCAGCCACAATGTTAAGGATCCGCTGGAAGATTTACTCCAATCTGTAGAAGCCATTATGATAGCTTATGCTCAGGCGTTGCTGGTAGATAAAGCAGCACTCGCCGCCGCACAGGATATCAGCGATGTAGCTGCTGTTCAGGAGATTTTGCAAACTGCTTACCGCACCGATGTACGTCCCATAGTGGCACAGGCAAGGGTAAATTCTGGTGGGGCTTTGGCACCACTGCGATTGTTCCGCCAGCTAAAAGTAAGAGAGAACCTAATTGCCGAAAGAGGACAGAAAACTGTCGCAACAGGATTGTAAATGGATACACCAGTAATAGCCATATTTGATGTAGGTAAAACCAACAAAAAGCTGTTCCTCTTTGATGAGCATTACCATATTGTGTACGAAGAAACAACGCAATTATCCGAATCGGCCGACGAAGATGGTGATGCCTGCGAAGACTTGTCGGCACTCACTTTGTGGATTACCAGCACCTTTACAAAACTAACCACGGAGAAGCAATACAATATCAAAGCCGTAAACTTTTCGGCATATGGTGCCAGCTTTGTACATATTATGACGGAGGGTAGCCAATTGCTTCCTTTATATAATTATTTAAAAGCCTACCCGCAGGATTTGCAGGATGCTTTTTATAAAAAATACGGCGGCAAACAACTATTAGCCAGGCAAACTGCTTCACCTGTTTCGGGCAGCCTTAACAGTGGCCTGCAGCTATACCGCATTAAAAAAGAAAAGCCGGAAGTTTATAAGACTATCCGCAAAAGCCTGCACCTGCCGCAGTACCTCAGCTTCTTAATTACCAACCAGAAGTTCAGCGATATCACAAGCATTGGCTGCCACACCAGTCTCTGGAATTTTAAAGACAAAACATACCACGACTGGGTGTATGCCGAAGGCATCGACAGGCTGCTGGCACCCATTGCCAAAGGCGACGAAGCCTTCAAAGTTTCCAATGGTGACGGGGTCATTATATCAGGCATTGGCTTACATGATAGTTCTGCTGCCTTGATACCTTATCTCATCAGTTTTACAGACCCTTTTATTTTAATATCTACCGGTACCTGGTGTATTTCTCTAAACCCGTTCAACAACAAGCCGCTTACCGACGAAGAACTTTTAAGCGATTGCCTTTGCTACCTTACCTACAAAGGAAAGCCGGTAAAAGCCAACCGTTTATTTGCCGGTTACGAACACGAACGGCAGACAAAAAGTATAACAGCCCATTTTAATGTGCCAGCAGATTTTTATAAAAAAATACAGTTCAATCCGCTGAAACTTGAAAAAGTAAAAGCCATGAAAATCCGCACCAGCATAGGCGAAGGCGGTTTTGCAGAACTGAATTCCGAAAGCTTTGAATCGGCTGAACTGGCTTACTACCAGCTAATGCTGAACATTATGGAAAGGCAATTAGCAAGCACTAAAATGGTGCTGAAAGGAACCAAGGTAAAACGCCTTTTTGTGGATGGTGGTTTTGGAAAAAATACCATATACATGAACCTGCTTGCCGCTGCCTTTCCCGAAATAGAAGTGTTTGCAGCCAGCATGGCACAAGCCACAGCAATAGGTGCTGCATTAGCCATCCATAACAGTTGGAATACCCTACCCTTGCCGGGAGATATGATTGAATTAAAATTTTATTCGGTGGTGAGCCCAATGGCGGTGTAATGAAAAATTCAGAAATGTCGGTGAGCTATTACGACACACATCGGAAGGTTGTCAGGCTGAGCTTGTCGAAGCCCTGCTAGTAGATCTGCAAGATGCCCTTCGACAAGCTCAGGGTGACATCTCTAGACCAGTGTAACAACTCTGTAAAAATATTCTCATGAAAGTTGCCCTATTTCTCCCTTGTTATGTAGACCAGTTTTATCCGCAGGTAGGTATTGCTACTTTACAATTGCTGGAAAAGCTAGGTTGCGAAGTTCATTTTCCCATGAACCAAACCTGCTGCGGACAACCGATGGCCAACTCCGGCTACAGCCATCTAAGCAAGGGTTGTGATGATTTATTTATCAAAAACTTTATTGGTTACGATTACATCGTTTGCCCATCTGGTAGTTGTAGTTTACATATCAAAGAGCATTTACACGATGATAAAAATCAGGCACAAGCAGATGTTATTCGTAGCAATGTGTACGAACTATCGGAGTTTATAACCGATGTGCTAAAAGTAGAAAACATCACTGCCAGTTTTCCATACAGGGTGGGTATGCACCAAAGCTGCGACGGGCAGCGTGGCCTGCATTTGTCGCAGATGACTGAATTGGTGGCAGCACCATTTAGTAAACCCATGCAGTTGCTCAAAATGGTGAAAGATATTGAGGTAGTAACGCTTGACCGTAAAGATGAATGCTGTGGCTTTGGCGGAACTTTTTGTGTGGTGGAAGAAGCTGTTTCTGTAAAAATGGGTAAGGACCGTGTGGCCGACCATCTTCGGCACAATGTAGAATTTATAACTGGCGTAGATATGAGTTGCCTCATGCACATGGAAGGCATTTTAAAGCGGCAGAAAAGTGATGTTCGGGTGATGCATATTTCGGAGATTTTGAATGCTGGGATGTAAGAAACCAGTCTTTGCGAGTCGGGGTTCTTGCCCCGAAGCAAACTCTAGGAGCTTTTTTTTTAATCAATGAACTTCATTTTACAAACCCTGGAGTTTGCTTCGTTGGGGCAAGAACCCCGCCTCGCAATGACTGGAATTTATAAATTGGACAAACGACAATGAGTACCACTAAAACCCATCCCGGCCTTGCCGATATATTTAACCAGGATGAACCCCGTGTAAACTGGCATGATGAAACCCTGTGGTGGATCCGGCAGAAACGGGACAAGGCTGCATGGACCATACCCGAATGGGAAACCCTGAGAGAAACGGCTTCGCAGATTAAGAACAATGTGCTGAGTAATCTCTACGATTATTTATCACAGTTCGAAAAAAATGCACATGCCAATGGTATCACTGTTCATTGGGCGGCCGATGATAAAGAGCATAACGCTATTGTACTGAAGCTGTTACAAGAAAGTCAGGTAAAAAAAATTGTGAAGAGTAAATCCATGCT
>JAYUTQ010000167.1:0-4028 GCA_043755055.1 Chitinophagaceae bacterium
AGGTTTTGATATTGCAAAATCATTAACCGGAAATGGCCTCAGAAACATGCGTCAGCGCATAGAAAACCTTGGAGGGCGGTTTTTTATTAAAACAGAAAACGGCGATGGTACAAGCATTGGCATTGCCATCCCTATTGCTTGTCTGTAACGTCTCACTAATATTAGGTATATAACAAGTGAAAAATAGTTTTAATTTTTGTACCATGATAAAGCTTGTGATTTACGATGATAATATACAACGCCGTAAAAGCCTGGAAGCATTAATGGTGCTGAGCGATGAAATTACCTGTGTGGGCAGCTTTGAAGATTGTAGTAATGTGCAATTTGAAATGGAACATTACAGCCCCGATATTGTGCTGATGGATATAGAAATGCCCAATGTAAATGGCATAGAAGGTGTGGGTATTATCAAAAAGTATTACCCTGCCATCCGTATTATTATGCAAACGGTTTTTGAAGATGAAGAAAAAATATTTGCAGCCCTGCAGGCCGGTGCCGAAGGCTATATTTTAAAAAATGCTGCCGCAGATAAAATTATTCAAAGTATTATAGAAGTACATAATGGCGGTGCTTACATGACGCCAAGTGTAGCTTTAAGGGTAATGAAATTTTTCAATCATCCGGCTACCAACACAGATTATAAGCTTACCCAAAAAGAGCAGGAAGTTCTAAGCCTGCTATCGGCAGGCAACAGTTATAAAATGGTGGCCGACAAAATGGCGATTAGCTATTTTACAGTTAATTCTCATGTAAAAAAAATTTACGAAAAGCTACAGGTGCACTCGGTTTCAGAAGCTGTATCTATAGCTTTTAAAAACAATCTGGTGTAACGGCTGGCATGTAGTACCAGGCATTTATGTGTACCTATACTAGCGCCAACTGAATTTATTTGGATCGCTAATATTAGC
This sequence comes from Chitinophagaceae bacterium, assembly GCA_043755055.1. Classification (GTDB taxonomy): domain Bacteria; phylum Bacteroidota; class Bacteroidia; order Chitinophagales; family Chitinophagaceae; genus JAZKFT01. The sequence continues at coordinate 909 of JAYUTQ010000167.1, forward strand.
TATTGCAAAGTTTATGCTTATCTGCCACTTTTACTCTGAATAAAAAAGCTTACCTAAAAAAACCTTACCCGCCCAGTTATTGGCAAAATAGTTTGCCAGTAACATTTTTTAAAAAAACACACACAATCCTCATTTTATAAAACCCACACACTTATGTTTAGTAATCCTAAAAACCGTGGCAAAATATTCTCATTTTTTATTGCCCTTTCCATTGTAATTATTACCACCTTTTTTGTAAATGAAAATAAAAAGGAAGTTGAACGTATTTCGGGTAGAATAGCCGGAATAGATAAAAAAATGGAAGCTGATTTATCGCTGTTTTTGTTGGCAAAATCTGATTTTACTCAGGCTATGCTTTACAATACACTTGGTATGCTCCACATGGAAAATGGGCATAGCTTCAAAACACTTTTTGTACCGTTTCAAAACGCGGTGTTAAATGGTGTAATAGGGCTTAACGAAGCTGTGGGTAATAGCCAAGAAAAACTAACTAAAGAGCAAATAGAATCCATAGCAGACGAGTTTGCTACGGCCAGCTATAACAATGATGTAACCGCATTTGTGCAAACTTTTTTTAATACTAACGAAGTGATTGCACTACTGAACAAAGCATACAAAAATAACACAGAACAAAAAGCCACCGATAAAGTAAGGCTAAAGGCCCAACGGGAAACTTTAAACGTAGAGGCCAGCCTGCTTACGTGGATTGCCGCCATAATTGGTTTTGTGCAATTATTTTTTAATACCTTTTATGATATGTATCTCGACTATAAAAAAAATAAAACGCTCACACCTTAAAAACCCAAACCATGAAAAAGAAAATGAACTTATTTGCAAGTATTAAGGTAATTTTTATTGGCATTGTTGCTTTACAAACAATTATTGGCTGTAACCAGGCCAGCAGTAGTACAGATACTGAAGAAACAGCCGCAACCAACCATGACGCTGTAAAGCCTGAACCCGAATACCCAAATGCCTATACCAACGAATTACAGGAGTATATAAATGAATTGGCTGATCACAGGCTGATAAAATTTTCAAGGTATCAATCCGGCAGCGATGGCAGTGGTATGATGAGTGAAGAATGGATGGATTTATGCAGCAATGGCAGGTTCTTAGCCCATGCCAGTTCAAGCATTAGCATTAATGGCAATACAACTCAAGATACTAAAAATGAAGAAGGCCTTTGGGAGGTAGTAGGTTCTGCCGATGCCCCTTATTTAAAAATAACAAGCAGCGGCGGCGAATCAGGTAAAATTCCGATACGACTCGAGGGTACAAAATTATTTTTGAATGGGGAAAGAATGTACCACCTGCCAAAGGGTGATGCCAACGGTCCTCAGAGTTGTAATTAATAATAGATCCATGGCTTAAACAGCCTGCCCTTGTGGTTTTTGGGTTACCAAAATATCGGTTGCAGCCCCTGCCATTTCTATACCACTATTATTGATTAAGGAAACAACAGCAAGATTTATCTGCTGCCTCAACATTACAAAATCCTTAACCGGCTGCTCTATATTTACAAAATAGTCTATCTGTATAATGTGAGCCGCATGGCCAATATCGCTTAGATAAACCGTTTTGTCTTCTATAAAAACATCGTTGATAAGCGCTTCAATTCCTGTTACTAATTGTTCTAGCTGTGTGGCTGTTGCCGAAAGGCCAATTTCAAGCCGGGTACTTACATGCCGCTGTGTACGCAGCGATTGGTTATCTAAAATGGTATCTACCATTTGCTTATTAGGAACCGTTACATAGGTTTTTTCGGTAGTGCGGATACGGCAGCTACGCAGGCCTATTCTTTCTACTGTACCGGTTACGCCCTGCACTTTAACCAAGTCGCCAATGGTAAATGGTTTATCGAAAAAGATAATGAATGAAGCAATCAGATTTTCAAGACTTTCTCTAAAAGCCAATGCCATGGCGGCTCCTACAATGCTTAAGCCTGTAAGCACATTGCCAATGGGTTTTCCAAAACCAAAACGAACTATAAGTAGTAGGCCAATAATTCGTATCAATACTTTAAAAAAATCTTTGAAAAAAATGACCAGTTGATCGTCTGTTCTGTCGGCTGTAAGCAAAGCTTTTTCATGCATCAGCTCGGCCACATAATCTATAAGCCGGGTACATAGCCAGATAAAAGAAATGATAATCGCAATATGAGAAAGGCCATCGAGTATTACTACCAAAGACGTTTTATAGATATTAAAATTGAGTGCTTCGGGATATTTCAAAGTGTCGAAAGCTATCAATATCATCAGCACCATCAAAAACGTTTCTATTGGCGACAGCACAAGATTCTGAAAACGCATTTTGTCAAAAGTTTTATCCTTTCTTGCAATTAATCTTGCAATAAGGCCCGCCACATATTTCGATAAAAAACGTTTGAACAAAAGTGTAACCAATATAATAACAGCCACAATTAAATAGTTGCGTATGGCATTATCTAAAATAATCCGATCTAGAAAAGTTTGAAACATGCTGCTAAATTAATTATGGTAGCTGATATACTTCTATGATGCCCGGAGCCGGCATAGAAAATAATTTTGTACCTACAATTTTTACTTTTAGGGCCGATAAAATTTTTACCGGTAAAACCTTGTGTACTGTTTCTATTGTTGCAGGTTCGTAATACACAAGACCTGTGCTATCCCTGGCTATTATGCCCTTATTAAAACCCTGCACATCTTTTAACCCTTTAAGTAACACCTGGTTTTTTAAGGCTCCGTAGTAATCAAAAATGCTGAGCCCCCTGGTGCTGTCGTATACAAATAAATACCTGTTGAAGTCTTCTATTTTATCCGGTCTTGGCGGTGCATCGTATAAGATTCTAAAGTCGGGAGTTTCCAACAGTTTTTTACCGCTTTCGTCTATTTTTTTAATCTTGTAATCCATCTCGTCGAACACCCAAATATTATTATCGTAACTCTGGCTAATTGCTCTTGAAAGAAAAATATCCGACAGCCGCAAATCGATGGTATTCCGCAAGTTTAGAAACCTGTCTAATACCACAATGGTAGAAAACTCTTTGTAATACAATAAAATTTTCAGCGGGTTGCTGGCGTCAATGCTATTGAGTTTGCCGTACCGGCGTACATCGTTAAAAAGCCCTACAGAATC
>JAYUTQ010000168.1:0-4026 GCA_043755055.1 Chitinophagaceae bacterium
AATCCGCTAACAGGCAATATCGCCTCACCCCAACCCCTCTCCTGTCGGAGAGGGGCAAAGCCCTTACCGGGATTGGGATTTGTACGATTTAGGATGTAAGTTTTTCAATCTTAGTATGTTTTGTATTAATAATGCAAAGAACGATGTGTTTCATAGTAGCAATCAGATGAATGGAGCGTCGCCAATGTCGCCCAATCATGGCTCAAATGGCGGGCCAAAAAATAACCTTTCAATTGAATTAATCGCAAATTTACCAAACAGTTTAAGGGTTAACTTTGCCGCCCTACAACAAAGGACATGAATAAACAGCAAATTATTATTATTGCAGCAGCCATAGCACTTACAGGCGGGCTGTATTTTTTTGGCGTAACCATTCCTAAAACAAAGGAAGGAGAAGGCCAGGCAAAAACGGCACCATCCGAACATGATCATCAAACTTTTGAAATAGATCATTATTTAGAAGATGTAACCAAACAACAACCTATTAGTGGGCAGCAGTTACTGGCTTCGCTGGAAAATACTGTAAAAAGGGGCGACGTAAAAGAACAACAAATAAAGGCCTACGGACAGCAGGCAGCCTATTGGAGAGATAGTGCCGACAACCCAATTGCATATTTACATTACCTGAAATTGGCCGCAACATTGGTAAATTCAGAAAAAAACCTCACATTTGCCGCCCACTCAATTTTAAGGTACCTCTCTTTTGTGGAGGAGCAGCAAGAAAAAGTGTATTTGGCCAATGAGGGCCGGGAGTTATTTGAAAAAGCTTTGGACATAAATCCTACTAATGATTCGAGTGCTGTGGGCCTTGGCGGATGCTACATGTACGGCGCATCTAAAGGTGAAGGAGACAGCCCAATGACGGGCATTAGCAAAGTGAGGGAAGTAGCTGCTAAAGACAGTACCAATATGTTTGCACAGCGGATGTTGGGTATTGGCGGCCTTATTAGCGGACAGTTAGATAAAGCGGCTATGCGGTTTGAAAAAGTAGCGGCAGCAGAACCTAATAATATTGAAATACAGTTTAAACTGGCAGAAACCTACGAGAACCTTGGCGACAAGCCCAATGCTATCAGATGGTACACGTCTATAATGAACAAAACCAATATTGCGAAGCTGAAGCAGGAACTGGCGGAGAGGATAAAACAATTAGGTAATTAGTTGATTGGTTGATTAGTTTATTAGTAGTCAATCAAACTAAGGGTTTTACAAATGAACCAATCAACAAATAACAAGTCAACGAACACAATATTTATTTCATAACAACAAAATACTCAGAACATGCCTTGTGGTAAAAAAAGGAAGCGTCATAAAATAGCAACGCACAAACGGAAGAAACGTTTACGTAAGAACCGTCATAAAAAAGGAAAAAAATAAGTCTGCCCAAAAGCGGATTTTCATTGCATACACTGCTGGGTTGTGCGACATGTACAATCCGGCGGTTTTTTTTGCGATAAGGTTGTTATAGCCGTTGTATCCCCATGTGCCGCTGTACATACTATCCCCCAAATATCGTCGGCGGTAAACAACAGGCAATTAATTTACAATCACTTCTGCAACTGAGATAGAACGTGAATAAGGAACTTATTATCAATGCTACCCCACTGGGGGTGGAAATTGCTTTACTGGAAGAAAAAAAATTGGTGGAATTACACCACGACCTTGCCAACAGCGGCTTTGGCGTGGGTGATCTCTATTTAGGTAAAGTACGTAAACTGATGCCCGGCATGAACGCCGCATTTGTAGAAGTGGGCTTCGAAAAAGATGGTTTTCTCCACTATACCGACCTTAGCCCTTATGCTAAAAGCCTGCTGAAATTTACCAGCATGTGCATGCAGCAACCCAAGGATGCTGAGCCTTTTGATTTTCAAAAATTTACTGTAGAAGCCGAAATAGTTAAGACGGGTAAGATTAATGAGGTGATGAATGGCAAGCCCAATGTGCTGGTGCAAATTCTTAAAGAACCCATAGCCAGCAAAGGCCCACGCCTTAGTTGCGAACTGAGTCTTCCCGGCCGTTTTGTAGTGGTTACGCCATTTAACAACGTAATAGCAGTAAGTAAAAAAATACACAGCAGCGAAGAGCGGAAACGCCTGCAAAAGATTGTAGATGCTTTTAAGCCCAAAAATTTTGGCGTTATTGTTCGTACTGCTGCCGAGGGCAAAAACTCGGCTGAACTGCACGAAGATCTGATGCAACTAAGCGAAAAGTGGAGCAGCATCATGCGAAATATGCAGGGTGTGGAAGCGCCATGCAAAATTTTAGGCGAACAGGACAAGACCACATCCATGCTCCGGGATTTGCTGAATGCAGATTTTAACCGCATTGTTACCAATGATAAAAACATTTTTAACGATGCCAAAACCTATATCCAGAAAATAGCACCTGAGAAAGAAGATATTGTAACGTATTACAATAACGGCTCTCCTATTTTCGACAGTTTTGGAGTAACCAAACAGGTAAAAGCCAGTTTTGGTAAAACGGTAAACCTGCCAAGCGGCGCCTACCTTATAATAGAACATACCGAAGCCCTGCATGTAGTCGATGTAAACAGTGGCTATAAAAATAGCAATAACAATCAGGAAGAAAACAGCCTGCAAACCAATCTGGAAGCGGCTGAAGAGATTGCACGGCAGTTGCGGCTGAGGGATTTGGGCGGCATTATTGTGGTGGATTTTATAGATATGAAACTGCCGGACAACCGCCGAAAATTAGCAGAAGCCATGGAAGAAATGATGCTGGCCGATAGGGCCCGACACTCTATTTTACCAATTAGTAAGTTTGGCCTGATGCAGATTACCCGGCAGCGGATGAAGCCGGAAATGAACATTAAAACCGAAGAGATTTGCCCAAGCTGCGAAGGCACGGGTAAAATTTCATCATCGCTTATTCTGGAAGATGAAATAGCCAAGAACCTGAATTACCTGATGAACCATGGGCACAAAAAGATTTCTCTTTCTGTACACCCGATTGTAGAAGCTTACCTGCGTAAAGGCTGGCCAAGCAAACAAATGAAATGGGCCTGGAACTATAAGAAATGGATGTCTGTAAAAGGCAACAATAATTACCACTTAACCGAATACCGGTTTTTTGATATGCATGGCGAAGAGATTCGGTTGTAGATTTTTTACCACCAGGATTTGATAGGAACACAGATGGCCACGAATGATGATTTTCATTTTCGTGGCCATTTTTTTGTAGAGACGCCATGCTGGCGACTGAATATATGCCTATAAAATAAATTAAGAATACGGCTATTTTACCCACCTAAATTTAGACGCCAGCATGGCGTCTCTACAAAAACCATTCGTGCCCATCCGTGCCATTCGAGGCAAAAAAATTACAAAAACTTCTCCCCTTTATTTCTCTTAATCTCCGATGTAAATTCTTTTATCTCCTGTTCTTTTTCACGTTTGCAAATAAGTAAAACATCTTTGGTATCTACAATAATAAAATCTTCTATACCTTGTAATACTACCAGTTTATTATCGTTGGTATGTACCATGTTACGGCTGGCATCTATTACCATTACCTGCTTGCCGGTAACGGCGTTGCCCAGGTAATCTTTGTCCATATTTTCGTAGGCGCTGTTCCAGGTTCCAAGGTCGCTCCAGCCGAAAGAAGATGGGATGATATATACATTATCGGCCTTTTCCATAATGCCATAATCAATGGAAATATTGACACACTGCGGATAAATGCGTTCAATGGCTGCCTGTTCTTCGCTGGTATTAAAATGTTCTTTTTCAGCCGCAAATACTTCGGCAATTTCGGGCAGGAATTTTTCGAAAGCTGTAATGATTTGTTTGGCTTGCCACACAAAAATGCCGGCATTCCATAAAAAATCGCCACTTGCTAAAAAGGTTTTAGCCAGCTCCAGGGTAGGTTTTTCGGTAAAAATTTTAACCTCGTACACATTGCTGGTAACGGCCTGCTGCTCGTATTGAATATAGCCATAGCCCGTATTGGGGTGGGTAGGCTGTATGCCAAGCGTAAGCAATGCACTGTGTTTATTTATAAAATTCA
>JAYUTQ010000169.1:0-4026 GCA_043755055.1 Chitinophagaceae bacterium
TGAGAAGGTTATTTTGATCTTATTAAAGAAAATGGGTTATGGAGAATTTATTGAAACCTCAAAATCTGGTGACGGAGGTATTGATGGTATAATAAACGAAGACAAATTAGGGTTGGACAAAATTTATATTCAAGCAAAGAGATTCAGTGAAAATAAAGTAAGGGAAAAGGACATCAGAAATTTTATAGGTGCAATGAGTGGAGATACAAACAAGGGTGTATTTGTAACAACATCATTGTTTGATCCAGGTGCAATTGAAAAGGCCAAAAACGCTCATCATAAAATTATTTTACTTGATGGAAACAAATTGGTCGACTTAATGCATGAGTTTAATGTTGGTGTACAAATAAAAGCTACTTACGACATTAAACAACTTGACGAAGACTTTTTTGAAGAACAATAATATTCCCACACTTCCACATTTTCATATTTCTCATTTACACATCTGCATATTTGCACATTAATATAATAGTATGTTATCCATCAGTAACCGTGGCATGCACATGCCGCCAAGCCCTATTCGTAAGTTGGTTCCTTTTGCCGAGGCGGCCAAAAAAAGAGGCATCAAAGTACACCACCTAAATATTGGCCAGCCCGATATTGAAACGCCCAAAATGGTGCTCGATGCTGTACGCAACAGCGATTTCAAAGTGCTGGAATACAGCCACAGTGCCGGTAACGAAAGCTACCGCAAAAAACTGGTAGAGTATTATCAGCGGGTGGGCATTGATGTAACACCGAACCAGATTATCGTTACCACCGGCGGATCGGAAGCCATCTTGTTTGGCTTTATGGCCTGCCTCGATGCTGGTGACGAAATAATCATCCCCGAACCTTTTTATGCCAACTACAACGGCTTTGCAGTAGAAGCAGGCGTAACGGTTGTGCCCATTACTTCGCATATTGATACGGGCTTTGCACTGCCTCCCATAGAAGATTTTGAAAAAGTAATTACACCAAAAACCAAGGCCATTGTACTCTGCAACCCCAATAACCCAACCGGTTATTTGTACAGCGCAGCCGAAATGGAAACGCTGAAAGAAATTGTGCTGAAACACGATTTGTTTTTGTTTGCCGATGAAGCCTACCGGGAATTTTGCTACAGCGGCACCCATGTTAGCGCCATGCATTTGCAGGGTGCCGACCAAAATGTAGTGCTGATGGATACCGTGAGCAAACGCTACAGTGCCTGCGGGGCAAGGCTTGGCGCCTTTGTTACCAAAAACCAGCAGGTGCTGGATGCCGCTATGAAATTTGCACAGGCAAGGCTCAGCCCCCCATCATTTGCACAGATTGCAGCCGAGGCGGCCGTGGATTTGCCACTGGATTATTTTGAAGCACCCAAGGCAGAATACCAGCTTCGCAGAGATACCATTGTAAAACGCCTGAACGATATGCCCGGCGTTTTTTGCCCTAACCCCGGTGGTGCTTTTTATGCCATGGCAAAACTGCCGATTGATGATGCTGATGTTTTTTGCCAATGGCTGCTGGAAAGTTTTAGTTATAAAAACCAAACGGTAATGCTGGCACCTGCCACCGGTTTTTATGGTACCCCCGGCCTTGGCAAAAACGAGGTAAGGCTGGCCTATGTATTAAATGTAAACGATATTAATGCGGCCATGGATTGCCTGCAACATGCTTTGGTGGAATACCGGAGCAAGGATGTGGTAAATATGTTGGGTTAAATGATTTTGAAAAAGGGTTGGCATGGTTTTTTCTAATTGCCTGCCATCCGTTAATGTTTATGTAACGATTGCTGCCGTTGTAATATTTAGTTTTCGGCATCCGTTATACCTCAAAATCTATAAAAGATATGTTCATAAGGTTCTTTGCATTTATTAGCTTGTTGCTGCTTACATCGGCAGCCAGTTTTGTTTTTGCAAAGAAAAATTCCAAAGCAAAAAAGCCCGTTCCCAAAAAATCGGTGTTGAAAAAGCCTATTGCAAAAAAGGTAGAGGTACAAAAGCCTGCTTCTACCCCTTATTATATTATTGTAGATAAAAGCGACAATACCCTAACGGTGTACGATGCTGAGGATTGGCTGATTCAATACCCATGCACCTTTGGCAGCGACGACCTTGGCGATAAAATGATGGAAGGCGACCGCCGCACACCCGAAGGCCGGTTCTATATTTCCACCAAATATGTGCACCAAAAGTGGAGCCGCTTTATGATGCTCGACTATCCTACTAAATCGGATTACGATAAATTCAATCAGCGAAAAGCAAAGGGCATTATTCCGCCATCGGCTAAAATTGGCGGCGCTATCGGTATCCACGGCACATGGCCACACGAAGATTGGGCCGTAGAAAACCTGCAGTCGTGGACACAAGGCTGTGTAAGTATGAAAAACGAAGACGTGGAAGAATTGTACAAAATGCTAACGCCAGGAACATTAGTGATTATTCAAAAGTAGAATGTCGCTGAACTTTTCCACTTGCTATTATTTTGTGTAATAAACTTTTCTACTTTGCCCTTGTTACTATAACATGTCAAAAGTTTATTCCTTTAAAACAGTACAAAACCTGCCCATTACTTTAGAAAAAGCATGGGAATTTTTTAGCCGCCCCGCTAACCTTAAGGATATTACACCTTCTAATCTCGGCTTTAAAATACTGAGTAAATACCATGGCGAAACCATGTATCCCGGCCAGATTATCGAGTACATCGTAAAACCAATAGCTGGCATCCCCTTATACTGGATGACAGAAATTACCCACGTAAGCGATGGTAAATATTTTGTGGACGAACAGCGTTTTGGCCCTTATGTAATGTGGCACCACCAACACCATTTTAAAGCCGTACCCGGCGGTGTGGAAATGACGGACATCGTTCATTATAAACTGCCCCTTTGGTTTTTAGGAGATATTGCCTATACCTTGTTTGTAAAAAAACAGATTGAGGGCATTTTTGATTTTAGGTTCAAAAAAGCCGAGGAGCTATTTGGTAAATGGGGTAAATAATTTGAATATTTTACCACTAATAATACCAATGGACACGAATTAAATGAAGAAGTATTTCATCAATTCGTGTCCATTTGTTTTATAATATCACTATTTATTCAATAGTAATTACCCATCCTTTTTCTCATCGTTGTATTTCTTCTCCGCATCTTTAGCTTTATCAAAATCCAACACTACACCGTTAATGCAAAAACGCAGTCCTGTTGGTGGCGGGCCATCTTCAAATACGTGGCCAAGGTGGGCTTTGCAGCGGCCACACTGGGTTTCGGTGCGTTTCATGCCATGGCTTACATCGGGTGTGTAAATAATAGCGGCTTTATTAATGGGCTCGTAAAAACTTGGCCATCCGCAGCCGCTTTCAAATTTGGCATCGCTTTTAAATAACGGATTGCCACAGGCAGCACAATAAAACGTGCCTACTTCTTTACTGTTTTCAAAAGCACTTGTAAATGGCCTTTCGGTTCCTTTTTGGCGGGCCACACGGTATTGTTCAGGTGTCAGTACTTTTTTCCATTGGTCTTCGGTCATTTCAGCCTTTCCACTGTCGGTTCGGCTATAAACGGGGTTGTCTTTTTTAAGGCTATCCATAGTTACTTTGTTTGAAATTGATTGGTTACAACTGCTAAATGCAATTAAGATTGAGAGCAAAAGGAGCATTGTTTTCATGAAATGAATTACGATGAATTGGTAAGGATTGTTTTGTTAAACTTTTCATTAGAGCTGATTTGAGACAGCCTTTTATTAATTGCTATACTTACACTTTCTTTTAGCGGGTTAGGCTAACAATTAAAGACACCAACACGTCGGGGTTTCACAATTACCCTCCTATAATCAAGAGTCGTTTGTTGTGAAAACCCCGCCGGCACACCAGCGAAGCAGGCAACAATAATTACTGCAGAAACCTACACAGTTCAATAGTAGTACGACTGTTGAACGGAGTCCCGAAATAATCGGGATTAAAACGTTCGCCACTAATGCTTTATCGAAGAACGGTTTTCGCCGGGTTCAAAAAAACCTTGATGATTCTTTTATCTGCATGTTTCAGACGCCAGCATGGCGTCTC
>JAYUTQ010000170.1:0-4021 GCA_043755055.1 Chitinophagaceae bacterium
GTCTGCACTTTACCTGCTGTATCTACAAGATCCAGATCGGCAGCCGGTTCGCCTACCTGATTACTAATCAGCATCATGGCACGGTCTTCTATCTGCTTCATTTGGTTGGGTGTAAGCCAGGTAACCTGTTTGGTGGCAAAGTATTTTTCGTACACATGTACAAATACTTTGTCTTGCCCCATTATTTTGGGGTTAAAATAATTGTCTACAAAATATCCAATCAGAAACTGAAACATTTCGTTGTCGTTACGGCCAAGTGCGGTCATCCAGTTAAATTCATGTATAATGCTATCGGCTTCGGGCTGCACATAGGCATTAAGGTAATAGTTGAGTTTTTTTTCAAAAACAGGGGTACGAACCAACCTGCCGTCCATAAAATTTACACCGTCCCAAAAATGCTGCCGGCTATAATAATACGTAGCCAACGTATCCTGATAGGTTTTAGGCGTTTTTAATTTGGCCGGCAACGTAAGGTCCTGCATAGAACCGAATATGACAGATAGTAAACTGTTGGGCTGTTCTTTAATTACCTTCTGCCTGTAGGTTTCCATTTCCTTCACATTTTTTTCTACAATGGCTTGGAATTTTGTTTTTTCGACCGGATCGGCTGCTGCATTCATACTGGTACGGGCCTTATCTGCAGCCATGCCTTTGGTATTTACAAAAGCGGTGTACTTTTTAAACTGATCGTTCTCCGGACTGCCTACAAATTTGGTAAGGGTTTCGGGATTGGTAGTATCAGTAATTACTGTAAAATCCTGTTTTTTACCCACCAACATTTCCATTAATAACTGGCTTTTAGAAATGGCCAGCAGGTAAATGCCCTGAGCCAATGGTTTCTTGCCTTTAAACACGCCACGGCCATTTGCATCGAGGAAAGCACTGTCGCCAATGGGCATCATTTTGCCATAATAATATCCCATGTACACCCATTTATTTTTAAGGGGTTTTATCTCTACATTAATTTTATAGCCTGTATTTTGAGCAGCACCTGCAAGGGCCATCAACACTATCCCAACCGGGATTACAATTCGCTTCATGCCGTATTTTTTGTTTATTTTGAGAGCCGTAAAATTAATGGAATATGCCATTGAAAATGTTAAAGGTTAGGGAACCGGTTTAGGGTTTAGAGGTTTAGGGTTTAAGGTTTCAAAAGCACGTTTATTGATTTCACGGTGGAGGTTGGGGTTGTTGTTAGAAAAATAGAGAAGGTCATTAACTAACAATATTGTTGTAATACTTGCGACCCTAAACCATAAACTTCTAAACCCTAAACCTCGGTAGGTGAAATCTACTTTTGTTTAGGAAACTGAAACGTAGATATTTGCAGCGTTAAAAAAATATCTATTCCAATGCTTCCTAAGTACAAACGTATCCTGTTAAAGCTTTCCGGCGAATCTTTAATGGGCAATAAAAATTTTGGTCTCGACAGCGATGTGCTGGCACAGTACAGCAGAGACATTAAAGAGATTACCAACCTCGGCGTACAGGTAGCCATTGTAATTGGCGGCGGCAATATTTACCGTGGTATGAACGAAGCCGAAACTGGTATAGAAAGGGCACAAGGCGACTATATGGGCATGTTGGCCACAGTAATTAATGGCATGGCGCTGCAAAGTGCGTTGGAAAAAGAAGGCGTGTACACACGGCTGCAAAGTGCCATTAAAATGGAGCAGATAGCAGAACCCTACATCCGCCGCCGTGCTATGCGGCACCTTGAAAAAGGCCGGGTGGTAATATTTGGCGCCGGCACCGGTAACCCCTATTTTACTACCGATACTGCCGGCAGCCTCCGTGCCATCGAAATAAAAGCCGATGTTATTTTAAAAGGCACCCGTGTAGATGGCATTTACACCGCCGACCCCGAAAAAGACCCTACTGCTACCAAGTATGATAATATCACTTTTAAAGAATGCTTCGATCAAAATCTAAAAGTGATGGATATGACAGCTTTTACCCTTTGCATGGAAAACAGCCTGCCCATTATTGTTTTTGATATGAATAAAAGAGGCAACCTGCTTAGTGTGGTTAGCGGCGATAAGGTGGGTACGCTTGTTAAATAAGTCATTGGCCATTGGGGTCAATGGTTATTTGTAAATTTTTTTAGCTGTTTCTATCTCATAAAAAAAGCCTGTTTCAACTCTTATGAAACAGGTTTTTTTTTATAAGTAAACTAAGGTGCCAATCGTTCTATTACCCAGCTATCGTTTTTCATTTCGTACCGAATTCTGTCGTGGAGGCGGCTGCTGCGGCCTTGCCAAAACTCTACCTGCGTAGGCTTTACCACATAGCCGCCCCAATGTTCGGGTCGTGGAATATTGCCATCGGCAAATTGAAGTTCCAGTTGTTTTACGTTTGCTTCCAGCAAGGTTCTATCGCTAATCACGGTGCTTTGCGGAGATGCCCATGCGCCTATCCGGCTGCCCACCGGCCGTGAGTTAAAATAGGCATCACTGTCTGCGGCTGCTATTTTTTCTACTGTTCCTTCTATACGAACCTGCCTTTCAAGTTCTTTCCAAAAAAATACCAATGTGGCAAACGGATTGGCAGCCAGTTCCTGTGCCTTGCGGCTTTGGTAATTGGTAAAAAAAACAAAGCCATTTTCATCATAACCTTTCAGCAAAACAATTCTTGCATCGGGCTTGCCGGAGGTGCTGGCTGTGGCCAAAGTCATAGCATTTACTTCGTCTATATTACTGCTCATGGCTTCATTCCACCAATTAGTAAATTGGTCGGTGGGGTTGGCCGCCACTTCATCTTCTTGCAGCGATTGTAGTTTGTAATCTTTTCTTATATCTGCTATTGTAGCCATAGGTTTTGTAATTGGGCGATTAGTAAAATGTGGGGTGTAATTAAGAAATCATGAAACAAATATTGATACTGTCCGTATGGGCTGCCTCATTTACTGTTTATGTACAAAATAACGCCATCGGTTGTAATAAAGTTCTGACGAGAATCATAGGAATATAGTCATTGACCTTTTATTGATAGCAACAGCCAGGCTAAATATGTACATTTTTGGAATATTGCCAGGGTACACTAAAAAAGACAATAGGAGGGTTTTAGTGAAATTTGGGCAAATAAAAAGGGCACCGAATCCGGTACCCTTTTTTTATGAATAGTAAAAATTACAATCCCAACATACCTCCTAAACTAAGGCCAAATACACTCATTAATATTTTTTGTAAAATGAAATTGATAACAAAGGAAACTACAATCATTACCAATGCACTTACTACCATGTATACGATTTTCTGATCTTCCGGAGTTTTCTTCATTACCGAAATTCCAAGATAGAAAAGGTACACGCTATAAAGACCCAAAATCATTAAGATAGCTAAAGCAGGCAGTATCATAAAAATGGCAACTACCCAAAATGCAGTACTGCTATATGCTACTAATTGTGCCGACTTGTTGATATTTTTTTCTGACTTAAAAGTTGGCGCCAATGCATCTATTACAAAACTGGAAACAAAAAAACTTACGATACCGGATACCAGGGTACTAATGCCATGGTAAAGTCCCCAGTCGATACCCTTAATTCTGATACCGAAACCATAATTGATTCCTATAAAACCATAGCCAATAAAACCTGCAATGGCCCCAATCAAAACCATAGGAATAACATAAGTTGTAAGCAGCGTCATGGGGGTAGCTTCTTCACCATTAATTACTTCCCACTCCTGTTTAGGATTAGTGAGGATGTTTTTAACTCGTTCAATTAGATTCATAATGATTAAATTTTCACTAATATAAATCATCCATTTTATCCTTGCAATAGCTTTTGGAAAAAATACGACCCCGGCTAGTATCCCGCCTAATTGAATGAGATTTACTTACTACCTAAATACAATACCCAATAAAAAAAAGCACCCTACTAATTGATTGCTCAATTTTTGGGTGCTGCTTGTTGGTTGCAAGTAAAAAAAGCCGGGAGTAAGGTGATAATATGTTGCGTTAGATCACTTTGTTTCTGCTGTGCTCCAGCCTGGAGCGGAGTTCGTAAAAGAACTTGCTGCGT
>JAYUTQ010000171.1:0-1828 GCA_043755055.1 Chitinophagaceae bacterium
CCCACTAAATAAAACTGTGCATCTCTGTGGTAACGGCCTAATTTAAAACCATCATAGCCGTTAAACGTACAGTTCTTCAGCACCGTTTTTGAGTCCTCATATTTAGAGCCATCATGCCATATTGTAGCATCACCACGGTTGGCAAAAAATGTACAATTTTCGGCATACGACCAGCCCCTTGGGCAAAAGAAATCCACGCCACCTTCCATGGTACAATCTTTAAAATAAAACATGCCGTCTTCGGTATTCCAAGGGCTTACAGTGTCGCCGGCCCATGCTTTTAAAATGCAATTAACTACTGCAAGCCGTGTGGTGCCAAAACTCCGTAATGCCATCTGATGGCCATCTTTCGTTATTTTTTTCTTGGGGTTTAAAGTATCGTTGGGGCAGTTTATTAATCTGTCTTCCTTCCAAAGGTAGCCATAGCTGTTGGTGATGGTTAGGTTTTGTAAAGTGATGTCGCTGCCTTTTAAATTTAGTGTGGCTACGCCCCAATCGTTGGGGTTGCTACAGCGCCACTCGTCCCGTGCAATGGCTGCAGTTACAATTGTTTTATTCTTGTCTTCGCCAACCAACAATACATGGTTTTTGGTAATGAAAATCTTCTCGGCATACACGCCGTTTTTAATGTAAATGCAGCGGTCGAAACTAGCTGTATCGGGTATGCTGTTTATGGCTTCCTGAATGGTTTTAAAGTCGGCTTTGCCGGATTTAGAAACAGTAACCATGTAATTGTTCGGATTGATTGCTTTTACTTTAAAACATATCAGCATGGTAATAATTACTTGGCCTGCTATGTATAAAATACGGTGGTATGGAATGGCTGTTTTCAAATGATTTTTTAAATGGTTATGTTTGGGTTTCCGGGGCTGCATCCCGGGCTAGTTATGTTACCCTTTTTGGGCCTCGTTATTAATTTAAGTTTTGTCATCCTGAACTTGTTGTAGGGCCTCTTGTAGATCTTATAGCAAATCGACTTGAAGGGCTTCGACAAGTTGTAAATCCCGTTCATTACGGGGTTCAGCCTGACAATCTTCCGATTTTCTAATGACCATTAACCAAATTGACCATTTACTTAAACACCGGCTTAAACAGCCATTTCACAATTTCCTGTGCTGCAGAAAAATTTTGAAATTCGGCTGCTATTTTACGGCCATCTGTGTATTCGTTATACAGCCATGGATCACCCACGGTAAATACAGCACCTTTACCATATTTAGCTATTGCAATAATGTTGCTCCCATCTTTGTTAAGCACGGTTTGTGCAGGTGCGGTTATACTTAATGCACTTAATTCTTTCAGGTACATTTTTTTGGTTGTAGAAAATACCGGGTTTGGTTGGTTGTTGTACAATGCCCCCATTTCGTATTCAGTACCCTTAACCATGTTCAGGCTGTTATCGGTAAATGTAATGCCGAATTTATTAGCCAATTTATTCATGTGTTTCAGGTCGCTGTTGGCGCTGTCGTTGGCCAAAATAATCAGGGATCCGCCTTTTTTTACCCATGCTGCAACAGCCGCCGCACTTGCATCATCCATAAAATTGGGCGACTTATTGTCTTTGTAATTATCAGCATCTACAATAACATAAACGCCGGCACCTTTTAAATTAGCTTTTGTTGGTGCTTCCGTAAGGCTCGACAATTTGGCCCCTGCAGTTGTAAATACATCACCTAAAAGGCTGTATCCATTCAGATCCATTTCGTCCCAGGTATAATGCCACTGCGAAGGAATGCCGTATGGGCTTGTCCGCATTTCGTGGTTAAAATAATTGTCCAGCACTACCTTTTTGCCCTTGCCGGGCTTTGGCATTGCGGCCATTTCCATT
>JAYUTQ010000172.1:0-4019 GCA_043755055.1 Chitinophagaceae bacterium
TGTTTATCTTCAAGTTTATCCAGAATATTTTTATCGAAAATAAAAATAGGAATAACATGATGGCCCCCTTTTAGAGCATGGTATAGTGCCGCATTGTCATGGAGGCGAAGGTCTCTACGGAACCACATGATATTTACTTGATGACCCATAAATAATTATTGATTTAATGAAATGAAACAAACCCAATACCACAATGTTCATGTTTTTACCAAAGGCCTTTTATTAATTCTTTATGTATGGTAAAAACATGTTTACTCTGAAAATTTGTATCATCATGTTGCTTAACCCATTTCAATCCGTAAATAGCGTTTGTAAGAAAACACTCATCGGCCTGTTTTAAATCTTCTGGTGATATGGATTGCTCCAGTACGCTATAACCCAACGCCGGCAAGCTTTGCAGCAAATATCGGCGTATGGTACCATTAACCGGCCCATCGCTTAACGGCGGTGTTATTATTGTTTTATTAGTGATGATAAAAAGATTGGCGATAGTGGCATCTGCAAACGTTTCTTTATGGTTAAGCACAAGTGCATCATTCCAATGCTGCTGTTTGCTATGCAAGGCCGCCATGGCATATAGCAGAAAATTATTGCTTTTAACATTGGCCAATGCATCGGCTGCCTTAAAGCCATTTGGGTATGTGCCAATCACCAGGCCGTTCTCGTTCAGGTTATTATTTTCAGGATTTAAAACCCAACTCTGGATTAAATAATTAGGATGATGATTCTCCGGATCGTAAAGGCCGCCATTACCACGAAAAATGGTAAGCCTAACCCTTGCCAGCTTCTGATGCTGGTTCTTTTTTACCAGTTCTGTTATGGATTGCAGTATAAAAGCCGGGGTAAAAAAAGAAGGTGTTTGGAACTGCAGCAAATGCAATGTGGCAAATAACCTGTCGATATGAAATTCGGCCAAACTAATTTTTCCGTTTACTACCTTTATGGTTTCAAAATAGCCGTCGCCATATCGGAAGGAGCGGTTGTTAACCGATACCAGTGCATTTTTTTCGTTAAGGATTTTTCCGTTGAGGTTTACAAAATTGTTCATAGATTACTAAACGGGGGGATAGTGAGAAAGTTTGAAAAAATCCAGTCATTGCATGGGTTCTTGCCAGTGGCAATCCCCAGCTTATCGATAACCGGACATTCGATTAATACAACAAACCCTAAAAAATTCATGGGGATTGCCACAGCCGGCTAGAACCGGCCCTGTCTGCCAACAGGCAGATTCGTTATGATGACTATGACTCTTTTGTCGTTTGCCAAAACATACTCCCCCCCCTCGCAATGCCCATGATTTTTTAAACTTTGCGGACATAGGAAGCTGCCATGAGCACTACATAACAACGAAGTCTCGTAATGCTACGGGATTAAAAACATTCTCCAATGTCGCCAAATAGTAGTACCCAAGCCCGGCTCATAAAATATCTAAACCGCCATTTCTATAATAACACCCTCCACCACCAAACGCCCTTCAGTCTTGGCTTTCACCTCCTCTACCGTTACGCCGGGGGCCAACTCTTTCAGTTCGAAACCCCGTTCGGTAATATCGAAAACGCCAAGTTCGGTTACTACTTTTTTTACACATCCAATACCGGTTATGGGCAGGCTGCATTGTTTCAGCAGTTTGCTTTCGCCGGCCTTATTTACATGCTGCATAGCCACAATAATGTTTTTGGCACTTGCCACAAGATCCATTGCCCCGCCCATACCTTTTACCATTTTACCGGGAATTTTCCAGTTGGCTATGTCTCCATTATCGGCCACCTCCATGGCGCCGAGCACAGTTAGCTGCACTTTGCCTGCACGTATCATTCCAAAGCTCATGGCACTATCGAAAATGGATGAACCTGGTAATGTGGTTACTGTTTGCTTACCTGCATTTATCAGGTCGGCATCCTCTTCTCCTGCAAACGGAAAAGGGCCCATACCAAGTAATCCGTTTTCGCTTTGCAAAATCACATTGATACCGTCAGGAATATAGTTAGCCACCAGCGTAGGTATGCCTATGCCAAGGTTCACATAGTAACCATCTTTCAGTTCCTGTGCAATGCGTTTAGCTATTTGATTTTTATCGAGCATAGTTTTTTAATGTGCAAATGAGAAAATGTGTAAATGAGGAAATGTGCAAATTAGGTAATGTGCAAATGGACAAATGATCTACAAGATTTAATTTACATATTTTCTGATTTGTCCATTTGTCTATTTGCCCTTTTGTCCATTTGCCCTTTTGCTAATTAGTTCTCACTGTCCGTTGTTCTATTCGTTTTTCATAATTACTACCCTTAAAAATGCGGTGCACATAAATGCCGGGGGTATGGATAAAATTGGGATCGAGTTCGCCTGGCTGTACCAGTTCTTCTACTTCGGCAATGGTTATTTTTCCGGCCATAGCCATCATGGGGTTAAAATTTCTGGCCGTGTCTTTGTAAATAAGATTACCCATAGTATCGCCTTTCCAGGCTTTTACTATTGCAAAGTCAGGTTCAAAAGCGTACTCCATCAGGTATTCCTTTTCTTCACCATTAAAAGTAAAACGGCGGGTTTCTTTGCCAATAGCCACCTCGGTACCTACACCGGCCGGCGTAAATATGGCCGGCATTCCATAGCCTGTTGCCATGCACCGCGTTGCCAATGTGCCTTGTGGTATCAGTTCCACTTCCAGTTCGCCGCTTAATAGCTGCCTTTCAAATTCTGCATTTTCACCTACATAGGAGGAGATCATTTTTTTTACCTGCTTCTGCTGCAGCAGCAGGCCTATTCCAAAATCGTCTACCCCGGCATTATTGCTGATGCAGGTTAGCTGCTGCACTTGTTTCTTTACCAAAGCGGCAATGCAATTTTCGGGAATGCCGCAAAGGCCAAAACCGCCCAACATTAGCACAGCTCCATCGGTAATATCTTTTACAGCTTCATTGGCATTGGTTACAACTTTATTCATTCTGTTGGATGGTTTAGTTTTTGATTGTGGTATCTTGAAATACCGGCAGGTGGGGTGGTTTAAGTTGCGGCCTCAGGTAATTCGCTTCCCTCATTTTATTGCCGTAATTCTGTAGTGAGTCTAATAATTCTTTTTCTTTAATAGGATGTTGCCGGTAATAATAATAGCTACGTTCAAATTCTTCGTTCGAAATTTTATGCATAGCAAAAACCTTACTATACAGTTTCAAGGTTTCCTGTTTCAGGTTTTTAGTACTGTCTTTTGCGATTGAAAGATTGGCAAATTCATCTGCCTGAATTACATCCCACATAACTGCTTTCATTGTGTTAACCGGCATCACATTGCCTGGCACACCTGATGAATTGCATGAAACAAAAAATATTACCAACAAGCATATCCACTTATTAACCATAGCCGATGGCGAAAAAAAGTTATGAATAAAACCAATCAAAGATTGGGTACCTAAAATTTACTTTTTATTATTTAAGCTCCTCACGGTACTTATTGGCATTAGTAATGTCTACTTTTTGTAATATTTCTATTGCCCGGATTCTTTCATCGGGCGGTGACTTTTTAAACATTTTTATCAACTCATCTTTTTTTCCCTGCATAAAGAACTGCATTACCATAGTGTTCTTATTTTCTTCTACAAACTGATTGAGGGTATTCAAAACCTGTAGCATTTGCTGCCTCGCATTTTGTTCGTTATCATACCATATGTCTAATGAAGTTCTATAATAGTTATAAAAAGCATCATGTATTAATGTGTACCTTGTATTGATCAGATTTTCCGATAACCAGTATCTGTTCCTTAATCCGTCAAACTGTGTCCAGCCTCTTATATCTCTGCCCTCGGGGGCATTATTAACAATGTTCAGCATTTTTTTAAAGTAAGGCTCTCCGGTGCCTTTGGCAAAACTTTCGTAATCCATACCCAGTATCAGATAAGTGTAGTAGGCGAACACAGCAGTTATGTTAGACACCAATCCATCGCTACCCTGTATTCGGGATTCATTAAATTCTACCGGCTGAAATTCTACATATTTGAATGTAAAATCGTTGTCCTGAAAATTTATTA
>JAYUTQ010000173.1:0-1827 GCA_043755055.1 Chitinophagaceae bacterium
AGAAAAAATTCAAATCGTTTGAACACAGAAATCGCTTGAAACGCTTTAATAGCAATATCTTCAAAGAACTAATAATTTCGTCTTTAGGACGCTAGTGATATTGGAACTATATTAATTACTGCCTTCCGCATAAATAACCTCGAAGAGGTGCTATTAATATAGAAACGAACGAATATAAATGACCAAAACTCCGAAGGAGAGGTATTAGGAAAATACCTATTCCTTAATTAAATGTCATTGGTTTCTCAATTCAATAATGCCAGGGCTGCTTTCATTTTTGCCATTCCCTTTTCAATATTTTCCATGCTGTTGGCAAAAGATATACGAATGCAGGTAGGATCGCCAAAAGCACGGCCAGTAACAGTACTCAAATGAGCTTTATTGAGCAAATACATGCAAAAATCATCAGCATCTTTAATAACATCTACACCATCACTTTTGCCAAAATAAGCGCTGATTACCGGGAACACGTAAAAAGCACCATCTGGTTCGGCACATTCTATATTGGGTATTTCTTTAAGTAATTCCAGTATGCGTTTGCGGCGTTGTACAAACTGATCTACCATATCCTGAGTGGGTTTTTGGTCGCCGGTAAGTGCTACAATGGCTGCACGTTGGGTTACTGCTGTAGCACCACTTGTCATTTGGCCTTGTATTTTTTCGCAACCTTTTACCAAATTAGCGCTGCCGGCTAAATAACCCAAACGGTAACCTGTCATAGCATAGCCTTTGCTCAGTCCGTTAATAATGGCTATGCGGTCTTTTAGGTCGTCGAATTGGGCAATGCTTTGGTGCCCGTCTTCGGTGTAGTTGATGTACTCATAAATCTCATCGCTCATTATTATGATGTCCGGATTTTTACGAAAAACTTCAGCCAAAGCCGCCAATTCGGCTTTGCTATATACAGAACCCGATGGGTTACATGGCGAAGAGAACATGAACAATTTGGTACGGGGCGTAATAGCCGCTTCCAGTTCTGGTGCAGTTATTTTGTACTTGTTTTCTATTTTGGTGGTAACTATTACAGGCACGCCTTCTACCAGCTTTACTATTTCGCTATACGTTACCCAAAAAGGCGTGGGTATTATTACTTCGTCGCCTTTATCCACCACGGCCATTATCAGGTTGGCAATGCTTTGCTTGGCACCTGTGCTGATGATGATATTTTCTGGTTTATAATCGAGGTTATTGTCACGTTTTAGCTTGGTGCAAACGGCTTCCCTTAAATCGAGGTAACCGGCTACGGGGGTATAATGACTAAAGTTGTCTTGCACCGCTTTGATAGCTGCGGCTTTTACATGTTCCGGCGTATCAAAATCGGGTTCACCCAGGCTCATATCGGTAAGATCGTGGCCTTGTGCACGGAGTTCACGGCCCAGTTTGGCCATACGGAGCGTTTCTGGTTCGTTGAAACGGTCGAGAAGAGATGATAAATGCATGATGAGT
This sequence comes from Chitinophagaceae bacterium, assembly GCA_043755055.1. Taxonomy (GTDB): domain Bacteria; phylum Bacteroidota; class Bacteroidia; order Chitinophagales; family Chitinophagaceae; genus JAZKFT01. The sequence goes on from JAYUTQ010000173.1 coordinate 1,447, forward strand.
TTTTGTGGCCGCAAAAGTAAGGGTAAGCAATAAGAGTTGGCAGTTTTACAGTTACCAATTTGCAATAAATTACCCACATTTTTAAATAATTTTTAGAATATAGATTAAAATATTGAAAAAAATAGTGTTTATCAGCGTAATTAGTGAAATGTTTCGAATGAATTTATGGAAGTAAAATATATCTTTAATCCAACATCTATTGTACCCTTTTTCTTTCTGTCTCCGAAGCGGTAAACCTGTCTCGTTTATCTTTTAGTATTTTATTACCAAAATTTTGTGTCCAAGTAAACTTAAACATGCGGAGGTTAAATAAGTACGAACTGTTGGTATAAAAATGCTCACTTGGCACATCAAAAGTGACCTTGTAAGTAAGCGAATTAA
>JAYUTQ010000174.1:0-4006 GCA_043755055.1 Chitinophagaceae bacterium
AAGGGGCTTAGGTTAATAATTTACGCTATTTACTACCAAAATATCGCCACGATGTGGCTCTTAAAAAATCAAATTGCTTAACTTAACGACATTGCCCAAAGGGGCGAAATCATTAGACAAGGGTGCAGCCCTTGGTTAAGAGAAATACTAGTTGATAAGCCCTGAAAGGGCGTAATTAAAATATTTTTAGGATCTGTTTTAAACTTTGACAATTTGCGTTAGGGATTGCAACGAAAATCGTTTTTGGCCCTGTATTTTTGGCCAAAAAAATTATAGCGAAAAGCCCGGCCGGCCAAGGTTTTCGGCCGGAACGCCCAAAGGAAAACTTTTATAAATCAATCTTATTCATACATTAAAAACAATAAAAAATGGCTATCAATCTCCAAAAAGGTCAAACAATAGACCTTAGAAAAAACAGCGACGGCAGCGGAAGCGAATACGATCTATCGCAAGTAACTATCGGCTTGGGTTGGGACATTCGCAAAGCCAGTGGTGGCGGCGGGTTTTTAGGTAAATTATTGGGCGGTAAAAAAGAAGAAGATTACGATCTGGATGCCATCGCTTTTTTGCTGGATGCCAATGGAAAAGTGGCCAACCTTGGCCGTACGGTAGCAGCACAAGGCGGACAACAGGTGGGCCTTGTAGATAGCGACATTATTTTCTTCAATAACAAAAAACACCCAAGCGGACAAATTTGGAGTACCGGCGATAACCGCACCGGTGCAGGCGACGGCGATGACGAACAAATAATTGTACGTCTCAACTCATTACCTGCTCAGTACGAAAAAATAATTTTTCTCGTAACCATTTATCAGGGCCAGCAAAAAAAGCAGCATTTTGGAATGGTTGAAAATGCATTTATCCGTGCCGTGGATGCTAAAGGCAAAGAAATAGCCCGTTATAATATGAGCGGCGATGCTACTTACAACGGTATGAGCGGATTAATATTTGCCGAAGTATATCGCAAAAATGGCGATTGGAAATTCCGTGCATTGGGCGAACCAAAAATGGAAGACAGCTTTGTGCCGATTTTGAAACAATACGTGTATAGTTAATGGACTGCGGTAATGGATAATTTTTGAATGGATAATGGATAATGGAGAAATGGATAATGGTGAACAATTTTACTAACCCATGGCTTTAGCCCTGGGAAACACGGGTGCTAATGCTTTCTGAAAGTCACAAATCGTAAATTAATCATGCCCCAATCCATCAAGCATATTTCGTTCGATTTGTGGATGACACTGATACGAACGCATCCGGAATACAAAAGAAAAAGGGCAGAATTATTCTGCCATTTTTTTTCGGTAGATAATTTAGATTTAGTAGAAAAAGCCATTCGGAAAATAGACCTGATGGCTAACCATATAAACGAAACCACCGGCGGAAATATAGATGCTTTGGAACTGTATATGATGGTGCTGCAGGAAGTGCATCCGGATTGGAAAAGCTTTGGCATTGAAGCATTGCAGACCTTTTACGCCGAAACAGAAAAGCTTTTTAAAAATTATTTTCCAATAGCTATTGATGATTCTGTTACGCAGGCTTTACAAATGGTTTTGGATAGCGGCATCACGATGAACATTCTGAGCAATACAGGGTTTATTAAAGGTACTATGTTGCGAAAAGTTATTGAAAAATTGGGCTGGGATTCGTATTTTACGTTCACTATTTTTTCGGACGAATTGGGCCATAGCAAACCTAACAGCAAAATGTTTCAGGAAGTTTGGAATGGCGTAAGTAAACTGAACCATACAATTGAAAAAGGTGAGGTGATGCATTTTGGCGATAATCCTTTTGCCGATGTGGAAGGTGCCGCAAATTTTGGGTTTTCGGCAGCACTTTTTTTGCCAAAGCAAAGTACATTTTACCAGCAGCTGAAAATGGTCATCAAAAAATAACCGGTTTTAAATGCAACCCCCCAAACCAGTACTTGTACTTATAATTTGCAATCGCTTTTTTTGCAACTAAGAAAAAGTTACCCATGCAAAAAATATTCTCACTGCATAAAATACATGCCACCAACGAAATTCCATTTTCGGAGGCGGCCTATAGCCGTTTTAAATTTGGCGATGGATTGGCTGCGACACAATTTGGCCACCAACTTGGCTATGCTTTTGTGGAGCAGCATCTGCAGGTGCTGTTGCAGATACAAGAACAGATTGTGGTATTGGCGTCACCATTTTCCGGCATCCCCACGGCTTCTTTTTATATGAAGGAGGCTTTTGTAAAACAACTCAACCGTTTTTTGGCACTCCACCAAAAACCGGTGGTAGAGGAAGCTAAAATTTACCGTACCACTACGTATCGCATAGACTATGGCAGTCTTTCGGCCGAAGAACGGCTGGCATTAATTGGCAATGATTCCTTTTATACCGATACACATTTTTTGGCTGGTAAATTCCTCATTTTTATAGACGATATACGCATTACCGGCAGCCATCAAAAAGTAATAGAACTGATGATGCAGCAGCAAGGCATGACCAATCCGCATTGCTTTGCCTATTTTGCCGAACTGGCTAATAACACCATCCACCCCAATATTGAGAATTACCTTAATTATTTTGAGGTAAAATCGCCGGATGATTTACGTTCGTTTATCTTTAGTCACCATTTTAGTTTTAATACAAGGGTGGTGAAGTTTTTGCTTGCTGCAGATACCATGGTGCTGGATGGTTTACTACAGGAAGCCCCGGCCACGTTTGTAGAAAACCTGGCAGATTGGGCCATCAGCAACAGCTATCATACCATGGAAGAATACCAGCACAATTTCAATTTTTTGTTAACTATTTTACATTTAAAACAAACCACATTTTATGGCTATCAATCTTCAAAAGGGACAAAGAGAGAACCTGAACGCACCTAAGTTTACCATCGGCCTCGGCTGGGATACCAATGCTACCGTAACCGGCGGCGATTTTGATCTGGACGCCTCTGTTTTTTTATTGGGTGAAAATAAAAAACTGGTAGGCGATGATTACTTTGTTTTTTACAACAACCTTAAAAGCGGCGATGGCTGCGTAGAACATACCGGCGACAACCTTACCGGCGATGGCGATGGGGACGATGAACAAATATTGGTGGACCTTAGCAAAGCCAATGCAGCCGTTAGCGAAATAACGGTTGTGGTAACTATCCACGAAGGGGAAGCAAGAAAGCAAAATTTTGGACAGGTTCGTAACGCCTTTATCCGTGTGGTAGATGGCACCGGCACCGAAATATTAAAATACGAACTGGACGAGGATTTTAGCATAGAAACTGCCGTAGAGTTTGGCCGCATTTACAAAAAGAACGACCAATGGAAGTTTGAAGCTGTAGGCACCGGTATGAAAGGTGGACTGGGAGATTATCTGAATAGATATCAATAGCCCCCTCGGTCCCCCGGTGGGGGAAGACAGGAAGGGAGTGGATTTTTGAATGTTCAATAATCAACGAACAAGATTTAAATTTCAAAAATAGAATCCTGCTTTAACAGCAGCTTTTATTAATCAATTTGCTACAATTATGACGTCAGTATTAAAGCTTATAGCTTTTTCATGTCTTGTGTTTTTACTTACCGGTTGCCTCAATGCAAAGAAAATGGATAAGCAGGTTTCATTACAATATCCCGATTTTAATGCACCATCAAAGAAAAAAGCAGTGGATAACAACATTACAGTTTCTACGAGTTTAACCGCTAAGGATGGGCTTGCTTCCACCACAGAAACCAAAACAAGTAAATTTTTGCCCTTGCTGGTTTATTGGAGTTGGATTTATGATAACAACGTTACTTTAAACCCACAGATACCGCTAAATAATTTAAGGTCGTCTGTAAATACGTTTGCAAAAAAAGAACTCATTGGTAAATTACAGGGTAAAAAATTAGATATTGTTGTAAATCAGATACCCAATAAATTTTCCCTTCGGGACAAAGCACATATCATTTTTTTTGGCTATGCTATTAATTGGGACAATGTTTTCTTAGAGGCTGAAAAAACAGACCTTCAAATTTCTTACAGTGTGAAAA
>JAYUTQ010000175.1:0-4006 GCA_043755055.1 Chitinophagaceae bacterium
TTAACGTAATTTCATCAAAATCAACCTGAGTGGCGTAGCGTTTTGGTGTTATTTTTTTTGCCGGCGGTTTCTCTTCTTCGTATGAAATTTTTATTTCATCAGCAAAAGTGTAATCGCCTTTTTTATCAATCATTACTATTGGTAAAGCCTTTTTTAAATCGAAATAATAGTAGGCATATTTTAGTTTGCTTACCAGGGTTTCGTAAGCCGGTCTTGTAGCCAAAAACTTCTCCAGATAGTCGGCTGTTTTCTTGTTTTTAAAAGAGATGGGAAACACGTGGATGGGAATAAAATCCTGCCCCTCGTTGTGTACCGATGCGGCCAACGTGTAGAGCTCTTCTATCTGATCGTTATTAATTGGAATGCAGCCAACAGTAGTGCAGCTGCCATGTATAAAAATTTCGGAGCCGGGAGATACTGAATCGCTTAAAACCCTGTCGCTTGCATTGGGATAATTTACGCCAAGTGCAAGGTGGTAGTTGCTGTTGGGCTTAAATTCATTGATGTAATAAAAGCCTTCCGGCACCTGATAATCGCCTTCCATCCGCTTGGGGCCAAGTGTGCCGGCCAAGGCACAAACCTTATAGGTTTTAAACAATTTATACGGCTCTTTCGCTTCGTTTTTAAACCACACTTCCATCTGACTATCGTACTTAAACGAACGCATGTACATATACTTCGCAGGCCATTTGAAGCCCTTGGCAGCAAACTGTTTTTTTAGGGTATCTTCTCTTTTATTAAATGCTTCGTTTACCCTTTTAAAGCCTTTTTGGTAGGTAACAAAGTCTTTTTGTGGCGGCTGCGCCGATGCGGAAGTAAGAAGTAAAAAGCAAGTAGCAAGCAGCAAGTAGCAAGTAGGAAATACCACTTTCAGCTTGGTTGTGTTTATAGAGAGATCAGAAATTTGTTTGTTTATCTTCATAAAACGAAACTACTATTGGTTTGTTATAAAATGGATTTCAGTGTGTGCAGCTAAACAATTTTTTCATAAAAAGTATCCTGATAATTTCTATAATTCCCTTTTTAATTGGGCATAAATATCCAGACTTATAAACTTGCCGTTTTTTACCTCGCAACCTTGCATTGTTCCTTCGTGTTTAAATGCAAGTTTCTTCATAGCTTTTTTACAGTTGAAATTTTCTGTTTCCACTATTCCTTCTATTCTGTGCAGGCCAAGGTTGTTAAAGCCAAAACTGGTGATAAGTGGCATCGATTCTGCCATCATTCCTTGCCCCCAATATTCGGACAGCAGCCAAAAGCCAATTTCTGCTTTTTTATGTTCTTTACTTACATTATTTAACCCGCCGGCGCCATAAAATGTCTTGTTGTCTAAAGAACAAATGGCCCACCAAATTCCGGTTTCATTTTTTTCTAAATCAGCAAAAAATACCATCTGTTCCTTTGTTGCTTCTAGTGTATTGTAACTTACTCCATAGTATTTTATAACCTCGCTGTTAGATAAACCTTTAAATACATTTTCCAAATCGCTTTCAATAAATTGCCTTAGAAGAAGCCTTTCAGTTTTTATTGTCGGAAAATTGGTTAATGACATATGTTGATTTATAAAATTCGGAATCTCACCATCTTTTTATTGATTTCCCAAAATGAATAAAGAAAATATTTCCCAAAATATCGAATAATTCCTTTGTCTACAAATTGCCTCTTTCGCCTTGTTCTCTTTCTATTGCTTCAAATAAAGCTTTAAAATTTCCCTTGCCAAAACTCTTGGCGCCTTTGCGTTGGATGATTTCAAAAAACAGTGTGGGCCTATCTTCTACGGGTTTTGTAAACAATTGGAGCAGGTAGCCTTCTTCATCTCTGTCCACCAAAATGCCAAGTTCTTTTAACGGTTCCAGGTCCTCGTCTATATGGCCTACACGGTCTAAAAGGTCGTCGTAGTAAGAGTTGGGTACTTTTAAAAACTCCACACCACGGCTACGCAATTGGGTAATGGTTTTTACTATATCGTTGGTAGCCATGGCCACATGCTGTACGCCTTCGCCCTGGTAAAATTCCAGGTATTCTTCCACCTGGCTTTTCTTTTTACCTACGGCAGGTTCGTTTATGGGGAATTTTACAAAGCCATTTCCATTGCTCATTACCTTGCTCATCAGCGCCGAATATTCGGTAGATATATCGTTATCGTCAAAGGTGAGTATGTTTTTAAACCCCATCACATCTTCATAAAACTTTACCCATGGGTTCATGCCATTCCAATCCACATTTCCTACACAATGGTCCACATATAAAAGGCCGGTTTCTTCGGGCTTGTAATATGGGTTGCTCCATGGCCTGTAGCCGGGTATAAAAGCTCCTGTGTAATTATTTCTTTCTACAAAAAGATGCACTGTGTCTCCATAGGTGTGGATGCCGCTTAGTATCACTTCGCCGTTATCGTCTTTCAATGTAACCGGCTCCAGGTAAGGCTTTGCACCACGGCTTACAGTTTGGTTGTAGGCATCTGTAGCATCATTTACTTTTAAAGCAAGGCATTTTACACCATCCCCATGTTTGTAAATGTGGTCTGCTATCGGGTTGTCAGTTCTTAGTGGTGTGGTTAAAACAAGGGTCAGTTTATTTTGCCGAACGGCGTAGCTAGCCCGGTCTTTCATTCCGGTTTCGGGCCCGGCATAGGCCAGTGGCTGAAAGCCAAAAGCACTCATGTAATAATGTGCGGCCTGCTTGGCATTGCCTACATAAAATTCCACGTAATCAGTGCCTTGTAGTGGTAAAAAATCGTTACTGGTATTAACAGCTTGTTTGAATGAAAAAAGCGTTTCCATCTTTTAAAAAGTTGAATTGTTGTGAAAAAGTAAGTCTGAAAAAATGAGGGAATTGTATTGAAAGTACATTCAATACAACATGAGAAACCGATTTTTTAAACCAGTTGCGAATCCATAGCTAATGCTGAGATGAGGAAAATATAGGACTGTACTTTTTGCATAACTAATGCAAATATAAAAGAATGCAATTGCGTGGTACGTTAAAATAAGCCGGGCTTTCGGTGCTACTTACCGGCTTTTTGTATGGCATTGCCCAAGCCCTTGTTTCGCAATATTTTTATTAGTTGAATAATTGCCGTAAGGCTAAAAACACCACCAATTACATAGTTGATAATTTTCTGATTGGCATCCAGATTATCTACCAGTAAATGGCCACCTAAAATAAAAAAAGCCAGCCCCAGTAAGGAACCCAGCCCAATACCGGCAATGTAAGTGTTGTAATAATTGGTTTTTGGCAGCAGTATTTTTTTACCAAATAGAACGGTACTCCAGCCAAACCAAAATGGAATTTGTACCGGATTAATAGCACTCATAATGAGGCCGAGTAAAAAACGGTGCATATCGTTTTGCAGCAACACATTTTTAGTTTGTACAGGTTGCGATGCGGCGTAAAAACTACCTGCAGCCAACGCTGCTACAATCAAAAAAGCAATCCATTCAAGCCATTGCAGCAGGCGTTTTTGCTTACGAACCCAATCCATACCGAGTAGCGAAATGCGGACATAGACGATCTCTACCAACACCACACCTGCGGCAAAAAAAGCAGCATCTGCAAGGCCTTCGGATACAGAAATTTGCATCGCAGCCACATTAAGGGTGCCAAGCGGTAAGGTTCCTAATGCACTAATCAGTAAGCCCCAGAAGAAAATTTTTAAGAGTTTGGACATTTAATTTAATGTGCAAATGTGGAAATATGCAAATGAAAACAGTGCTGTGGAAGAAGCGTTTTTTTTAATAAATTTGAAAGCTTGTGAACAAGTGAACTTGTAAACTTGTGAATGGCTTTTACTTCACAATTTTATTATAACTGGCCGATATGCCTTTTATCATAGAAGAGCTAAAACCCTGATGTTCCATTTCGTTTAAGCCTGCAATGGTACAGCCTTTTGGCGTTGTTACTTTATCAATCTCCTGTTCAGGATGTGTATGTGTGGTAAGTAATAATTCTGCAGCACCCTTTACGGTTTGCGCTGCAATTAAACTTGCAGTTGCTGCATCAAAAC
>JAYUTQ010000176.1:0-3997 GCA_043755055.1 Chitinophagaceae bacterium
CTGATTGCCGTGGCCGATATTGACTACGCTAAATCCGCTAATCAGGTCTATGTATTCTTTGCCATCCGCATCCCACATGCTGCAATCGTTGCCTGTAACCACGTTGCCAACAATAGTAGCGTTTGGGGCAATAAAATTATTGACACCGAATTTTGGGCTAACACCTTTTACCGGAAGAATGATGGGCATAGTCGTCTTTTGATTTCGGATGAATGAATTATGATTTTTGCTATTGATCAGTTTAATACGATTTTTACAATTACAAAGAAAATGAATGAGTAGTATAAGTAGCCGTGAATTATTTCTTGCCCATGTGGCCCAAACTTCTCCTGCACCTATTGGGCTTGAGATTGTAAAGGCAAAAGGTTGCAGCATGTGGGATGCGGATGGCAAAGAATACATAGACCTGATTAGCGGATTTAGCGTAGTCAATATCGGCCACGGCAATCAGCAAGTGATTGATGCAATTGCCAGGCAGGCAAATGACTATATGCACCTGATGGTGTACGGAGAAATTATAGAAAAACCGCAGGTAGCTTATGCCAAAATGCTTACAGATCATTTACCAGAAACGCTTAACTGTGTTTATTTTACCAATAGCGGAACCGAGGCCACTGAAGGGGCTTTAAAACTTGCCAAACGATTTACAGGACGGTCGCAGATCATTGCTTTTAAAAATGCATACCATGGCAGTACACATGGTGCATTAAGTGTTATGGGCGATGAATATTGGAGAAATGCATACCGCCCTTTACTGCCCGATGTGCTCCACTTGGATTTTAATGACCCCAACAGCATTGATTTTATTACAACCAAAACTGCATGTGTAATTGCAGAAACCATACAGGCCGAAGCAGGTGTAAATGCACCATTAAAAAGCTGGATAAAAGCCCTGCGTAAAAGATGCGATGATACAGGAACGCTGTTAATTTTAGACGAAATACAGGTAGGCTTTGGGCGTACCGGAAGCCTTTGGGCTTTTGAGCAATTTAATATTGTACCTGATATTTTATTACTTGGCAAAGCGCTTGGAGGCGGTATGCCGCTTGGTGCTTTTATAGCGGCAAAAAATATCATGCATACACTTACGCACAATCCTGTGCTTGGACATATAAGTACTTTTGCAGGGCATCCGGTTTGCTGTGCAGCAGGTATGGCTGCGTTTGAAGTTTTAAGAAACGCCATTTTTTTAGGAAATGGCCTTTCTGAGAAAGTTTCTGAAAATTCCGTTTTTGAAAAAGAACAACTTATCCGTTCCTTACTTTTTCACCCTAAAATAAAAAGCATCAGAAGCCGTGGATTGCTGATGGCCATTGAGTTTGAAAGCTTTGATACAAACCACGCCATTATAAAACGCTGTATAGAAAATGGCCTGATAACCGATTGGTTTTTATTTGGCAGCCAATATATGCGGGTGGCACCGCCATTAATAATTAGCGAATCTGAAATTAGAAAATGTTGTGCTATGATTTTGAAATCTATTGATGAAGCAACAGCAAAATTGTAGTTGAATTATTTTTCAAACCCATAGTCTCTCTCTACCAAACAGATTCTTGTTTTGTAATGGCTGTACCATTGTTGCCGGCCTTGTTGCTGGGCAAAAAGATGTTCGGTGTTTAGTTTCCATTGTTTAATACTATCCAGGCTCTGCCAATAGCTAACTGTAATGCCAATGCCATCCCTTGCACTTTCGTGGCCAAGATAGCCGGGCTGTTGCATAGCAAGTTCCACCATTCGGTCACTCATGGTAATATAGCCTTCCTCTGCATCTGTTTTTAAAGATGTAAATATGACTGCATAATAAGGTGGGTCGGGTGTATTGGCTATCATTACAAATTAGTTTTAGAAATATGCTGTACTTGTAAGTGTTGTTTGTTGGTATTCATTTTACTACCATAAAATAAAAATAAAAAATGTTTTGATGATTGGAATGTTTTCCATTTACTTTGTATTTCAAAGTGCTTTTATGAATGATCAACAACGTTCATTGGAAACCATACAGGATATACGGAACATGATGGAGCGGAGCAGTCGCTTTATTAGCCTGAGTGGGTGGAGTGGTATTGCTGCCGGTGGCTGCGCATTGGTAGGGGCGTGGTTTGGGCATCAGGCTCTATCAACTGGGATGAACAGGGATTCAGATTATACTGTTTATCCCCCTCTTTCCCGTTTAGGTGAAAAGGATTTGTTGGAAGAAGTAATTACTTATTCCATTCTCATCAGGCAATTAATCTGGATTGCTGTTTGCACTTTCATTGCTGCATTCATCCTGGCTTTCTTATTTACCTGGATGCGGAGTAAAAAGCAAAAAATTCCTTTATTCGGCAGTACATCTTTCAGGTTATTGACGAATGTTATAATACCTATGGTTGCAGGTGGTTTTTTTTTAATACGGGCCTTGCAGCTGGGCTATTGGGAATTAATAGCGCCGGGTTGTCTTATTTTTTATGGTCTGGCATTGGTAAACGGCTCCAAGTACACTTTGGGTGAGGTGAAATATCTGGGCTACGCACAAATAGTATTGGGCATTATCAATCTTTGGTTTGTAGGCTATGGCCTGTATTTTTGGGCTGCAGGTTTTGGGGTAATGCACATTGTGTATGGCTTTTTAATGTGGTGGAAATACGAAAGACAGTAATAAATACGATGAGTGAAAATGAGCGACCTGAACAAAAAAAAGATTTACAATTGCCAGACCCAATTAACATAGATAATCTTAATAAGGCATTTGACAGCCGGATACGGCTTGGCATTATGAGTGCTTTGATGGTGAATGCCGGGCAGAGTTTTAACGAACTAAAAGAACTGCTGCAGATTACAGACGGCAATTTGGCAAGCCACATGAAATCGCTGGAAGAAAATGATTACGTTATAGTGGAGAAAGGTTTTATTGGCCGCAAAACAAATACTACCTATGCAGTAACAAAAGCTGGCGAAAAAGCATTTCGGCAACACCTCGATGCTTTAGAAAAGATGATAAAAGGTGTAGGTTAAAAGGGTATTCTTAAATTGAATTAATGAAAGCTACAACAAAAATAATCACTGGGATATCCATATCGATTTGGCTTACTGCGCTGCTGATCAATACTGTTTTTGGACTGTATGTCGTATACGATAATGTGAAAATGAGTTTACCTGATATAGCACTTAAAGGCATTTTATATGGTGTAATTTTTTCATTTCCGGTTATTTGGTTATTTGGGCGATGATGTATTATATGCATAAAGGAAAGCTATCGGCCGGAAATATTTTTCTTATCCTGCTGGTAATGGCGGGTGTCTTAACATTGGGGGTTTTCTTTTTATTTTCAGAATACATGAAACTGTCAGCTACCCTAAATCTCCCATTACTGACTTGTGCATTGCTGGCATGCGGCATCTCAATAGCACTTCAATATGCCGCCATTAAAAAGGTGTGCTTTCGTAGAGATCATCCGGGACATTATCCAAAGGAGTGATTTTAAGGTGTCCCTTTTTTTTGATCCATCACTTTGAAATTCAAAGCACTTTTATGAAAATAGAAACTGAGCAACTCAATACTTTAAGGTTAAGAAAAGTCATCCGCAGGTGGAAAGCATTTTTAATTGCCATTGCATAGCCGCTACTTTCTTGATTATAAACCATACATGCCAGTAATACATTGAATTACAGAATCGCAGACTTCACATTGATTAATCTAAAATTTTCTCTACTCAAAATATACAACGATGAAATCTATTACTGCAATATCGGGTGGTATTTCGTTTAAAATCTGGTTATTGGCTTTAGTTACCAATACCATTGGCGGTTCTTTCATTCTCGCAGGCATAGAACTTGACGCTTTATTGTATGCCATGATTGGCGGCTTTTTCGGAGCCATATTTTCCTTTCCCGTTTTTTTAATTGTATGGAGAATGCTGCACTATCTTTTTAAAAAAAGGTATAGCCATACAGAAGTATTAGCTGGGCTTTTAGTCCTGGCAATAGTAATGGCCACATTAGATTATGGCTTGTTCTCA
>JAYUTQ010000177.1:0-3991 GCA_043755055.1 Chitinophagaceae bacterium
AACCAAACGAACTGCGGCTGATGAGGCGAACCTGATATATACCTGATGCATTATAAATGTTAGAAACATTAATACCGGTGGCGGTGTTGCCATTACCAAAATTCCAGTCGTAGCCCACTATGGCATCCTGCGACTGAACCAATGCAGCAAAAGCCAATGGCTGACCAATGCAGGCCAAAGTGTCGCCGGTGATGGTACTTACTGGCTTGCTGCGAACATTAACGATTAATGGAATCATCACTGAATCCACACAGCCACTTGAACCAGTTACCCTCAGTCTTATATTGTAAACACCTGTTTGTGTAAATGATTTTATAGGATTCTGTAAAGAAGAAAACGTACCGTCACCAAAATTCCATTGCCATGTTTTTATTCCAAAATATGCATTAGAAGTATCAGCAAATGAAAGCGTGGTAGTACCACAAACCTGTTGGGCTGTAGCTTTAAATCCAGCTTTTATACGGTCTACTTTTACAGTATCATTTGTAAATACTTTTACCTGGCAACTGCCCGAAATTAACCATGCATTAGGGATAAAAATTCCCGGTCTTGTGTACGTATGCGAAACAAGATTATTAGTAGTGGTAACAGAATCTCCATCCCCAAATACAAAACGGTACTGGCTTGCTCCGGTTGCAATGGTTTCAAATTGCATGGCATCTCCAAGGCAAACGAAGCCACCTTTGTATCGTAATAGCCCGGCAGGTCCATTTACTAAAATTGTTTTGGTTGTGGCATAATTGCATCCTAATATTCCTTTGCTTGTCAATTTTACTTCATACGTACCGGGTACAGTGTAGGTATGCACCACACTATCGCCGGAACCAAAACTGCCATCACCAAAATTCCAGGTTGCATTTACCGAGGGCCTGTTTAAATTTTTGAAAGTGATAGTAACCGGTACGCAATTGGTATTAGTATCGCTTATACTCATAGCCCCAACTAAAGTATCACGTATAACAATGTCTTTAAAAGCACTGTCTGCACAGCTATTGCCGGAAGCATAAGATCTTTTTCCAACAAGCCATGTGCGGAATAGCCCTGGTGTGCTAAACGTTTTTTTAGGGTTAGCCAACACTGATCCGGTGCCATCACCAAAACGCCAGTTATAAACAATACCTGTATCGCTGAGATTGGTGTAGGAAATGGTATCGCCGATGCAGGCAATAACAGGTGAGGCGGTAAATGATACAGCTGGTTTTAAGTTTACCGTTACCAGTTCTATATCGCTGGTATCGCTGCAATTATTAGTGCCACGTAACCTGATGGTATAGTTCCCTGGCAGGGCGTACACATGCGGTACTGTATCAATTCCTTTTAAAGTAGTTAGCGTTGTGCCATCGCCGAAATCCCAGGTGTAAAGATTACCGCCGGTAGAGTTATTAATAAACTGAACAAGGTGTGGGGCACAACCAAACCGCTGGTTTCCGTTAATGGCAAAATCCAGGCGTATGGTTATTGGGTTTACCACCACTTTGTAAATGAGGCTATCAGTTCCACACTCGTTGGTGGCTTTCAATTTTACATTAAAAGTATCGCAGGTGCCTACACGGTACACGTGGTTTACCTGTGCTGCATTGGTTATAAGCAATGGCGAACCGTCGCCAAAATCCCATGTATAGCTAACATTCAGCCCACGGCTGGTATTACTAAATGTAAAATTATAACCCGAACAGCTAATGCTTTTATCCGGCGTAAACAACGCTTTTGGTTTTGATTTTACCCTAACAAAACGCTGTAGTAAAATAGTATCGCACTCACTGGTTGTTTTAAACCGGATAGTATAAACTGTGTCGCCACTTAATGGATTGGGTTGGAATGTTATAGCACCGGGTTGTTGCAAAGCCGATGTTTGTCCATTACCAAAATCCCATGAAAAATTGTATCGGCTTGCATTGGGGGTATTATTTATAAATAAAACCGACAGCGGTCCACAACCTACAGAATCGCTCTGGCTAAAAGAAGGTACAGGCTTTACCACTGTAATAAAGCCATGCTGGATACTATCATTTTTGCAACCAAAACGGCTTACTGCCACTAACTTAATCGTAATGCTATCGCCTGCGTTATTTATAGTATAGCCGGGAAAATTTTGGCCACTGCCTATGTAGCCGCCATTTACAAACCAGCGGTATTCTGATACGCTACTATTAAAAAGGGTAAGGTTTATAATGGCAGAATTAATTACAAAAGGCGCACAGGCTTTGGTTTTAGTTGGAGCAAAAAAGGCTGTAGCATCGGGGTTAAGAGAAATTGTTACAACATTACTAAGTATGGCCTGGGGGCCAGAACAAAGCAACGTATTTACCCTGCGGCGATACTGTGTGTTAACAGTTAAGGCCATAGGTGAAAAACTTTGATTTGTAGCACCAGTAATCACAGTCCAGGTAAGACCACCATCTATGCTTTGTTCCCACAGATAGCTAAAAGAACCGCCACCACCCGCAGGTAGGGAACCTGAAATTGTGGTCGGAATTGTATTGATGCAAATGGTTTGATTACCCGAAATTGAATTGTTTGAAATACTGGGTAGTACATTAATGGTAGAGGTGTCGCTGTTTGAGGCACAGGCACCGGAGCTTATATTTCTGCGGTAATAAGTAGTAACGAGAGGCGATACAATTATGTCTTTTAAAGTAGCTCCGGTAATATTTGAGAAGTTTATATTATCTGCACTTTGTTGCCATTGAAAGCTGTAAATGTTATTTCCACCAGTTGGAGTTGCTCCATTTATTGTAAAACTTTGGCCGCTGCAAATTGTGTTTGATACAGGACTAATAGTATTAATAACCTGTGAAAGATTGTTGATTAGAACAGTATCTTTTGTTGCAGGACATACATTGTTACTGATACTCCAAATAATTCTTGTTATGCCAATGGGAAGATTGATAATAGCAGACGTTGCATTATTGGGTTGCGAAACGATGGCTGTTGAAGGGCCTATAACTGTCCATGTTCCAATACCGTTTGATGGAGTGTTTCCTGTAAGTGTTGTAGAAACGCTATTACAAATTTCCTTGTCGAGGCCTGCGTTTGCAGGGGTTGCAGCGCCTGAAACAGTAATAACCATTTCGTCAGATGTTGGAGGACAACTAGCATCGTTTGTTAGTGTCCATTTTAGAGTAAGGGAACCTATCGACAATCCGGTTACAACTCCATTTGCATTAGTAGGGGATGCCAGTACAGGAGCAGGGCTCATTGTGGTACTTACGATGGACCACGTTCCGGATTCGTAACTACGTGGGGTATTCCCTTGCAAAGGATATGAACTTGAGGTGCCTGCACAAAATGAGGAATCAGCACCTGCAAGGGCTGCTGTAACAGCGGGTCGGGATATAATAATTACTGTATCCTTTGAATTACCGCAGGAAGCATTTGCAGGCGTAATTTCCCAAACAAATCTGTAAACCGAATCGCTTTGTAAGCCGGTTACGGTGGTATTAAAAATTGCGGGACTTGTAACAGCTGCCGCAGGCCCTGCTATTTGAGACCATAAACCTGTACCGCTTGCAGGTACATTACCGGCAAGTGTGGCAGAGGGAGTATTACATAGTTTTTGATCAGGTCCGGCATTAGAAGGGGTGGCAAGGGATGAAACGTTGATTTTGGCAGTATCACTATTGGATGCACATGCTCCTGATGTAACGAGGCGGCGGTAATATGTAGTAGTTGCCGGAGCAACTGTTAAGTTTCCTGATGTAGCAGCAAAGATGTTTGAAAATGTAATATTATCCGGGCTTTGTTGCCATTGATACGTGTAAGTGCCGGTTCCACCTGTGGGGATCGCACCATTGATCGTAAAACTCTGGCCATTGCATATAGTATTGGTAAGTGGGCTCACAGTATTAATTAGCGAAGAGAGATTATTGATTTGCACCGTATCTCTGGTTGCAGCACAAACACTGTTGCTAATACTCCAGATAACTCTTGTGATACCGGGAGGCAGGTTGGTAATGGCAGAACCGGCATTGTTAGGTTGGGAAACGATGGC
>JAYUTQ010000178.1:0-3984 GCA_043755055.1 Chitinophagaceae bacterium
AATTAACCCACTGGGGTTCAATTTGCTGTTATTTCAAACAAATGAATCAAGAGAGTATGAAATAAAGGGGATTGATACTTTTTTACAGGCTAACGTAGATTGTATTATAGCATCTATTGCAAAAGAAACTACGCATTATGAGCACTATGCTGAAGTAAAAAAAAGAAATATTCCGCTTATTTTATTTGATCGTGCAGAAGATACCCTGGGTGTACATTCTGTAAAAATTGATGATTATTGGGGCGGATATAGAGCCACTGAACATTTGATTAAAAAAGGATACACCCATATTGGTCATATCGCTGGTCTTCAGCATGTGCAAATTTTTAAAGATCGTTTACGTGGGTATAAAGATGCATTGATTGCAAATAACTTTTTATATGATGAAAACATGGTTTATTATGGAAAAAACTCCATTGAAAGCGGTGGAGAGGGGATAAAGTATTTGCTAAGCAACAATAATAAAATTGATGCTATATTTTGTGTAGAAGATTTTACAGCATTGGGTGCTATGCAGATATTAAAAGAGCAGCATATAAAAATTCCCAAAGAAATGGGCGTGGTAGGCTTTGCCAACGAATCGTTTGGTAAATATATTTCTCCCAGCCTCACTACCATTGACCAGCAAACTGTACATATGGGCGAAGAAGCAGCTAAACTTTTTATAAAATTGATGGATAGAGTCAATATTTACGAGGTAATTGAGTCTGTTGTACTGCAACCTATTATTGTTGAAAGAGAGTCGTCAAAAAGAAAGTAATAAATAAATATTTAATTGATATTTATTTATCTCTTTTTTGTCTTAATGGGTTTTTTACAAATGCACAAAATGCATAGATTGATGCAAGTCAAGCTGGAGCGGAATCTTTGGTGTGTGATGTCATGCCGGGGTGTCAGGCATATGAAATTGATGAATTAAAGTTAGATAGAATTTTTTTTGCATAACGTCCCTACCCAATTTTTTCTATAAACTAAACCGAAATAATTAAATACTTCATATTACTTTTTAAGATGGTAGCATTACAAAAGCCAAAGAACAATATAGTAATCTAACCATGGCTTTTATACAATCATTAAATCTTAGTGCAAAATTAAAATAGGATATAAATGTGATACCCGACAAAAGGATGGAGCCACTCTTTAGCAACATCTTGCAAGAGAATACATACAACAAAGCACCCCGACTAGTTCCGAGGTGCCTGATTAGAATTGAAATATTATTGTTTGGGTTAGCGGAGGGGTTAGCTTCTTTTCCTTTCTTATTTATTAGAATTTGTATGTAGCCCCTACCTTAATCCCAAATCTGGTTCCTGGCGTAAAATGAATTTCGTTTACAGATTGGGTTTCGTTTTGCAAACGGGATTCGGTTTCGAACTGCGTTTCTTTCCACTGTACATTAAACAGGTTGGCAATGCTGGCGGTAAATTCCAGATGTGTATTGCAGCGGTAAGCGGCATTAAAATCGGCAACTGTGTAGCCTTTTGCGGTTAGGCTATAATCGCTGTTGGCGGGGCGGTCTCCAAGGGTTCGGTAGCGGATGGCGGCATCAAACATTTTATTACGGTAAACAATGCCGCCTGTATTGGTGTAGCGGGGTGCAAGGGCCAGATAGTTTTCGCCTTTGGCGGCTTCTTTATCCCTAGCATGGCTGAATGTAAAATCGTTTTCAAAGGAAAAGTTAGTGGCAAACTGGTAACGAACTGAAAAGTCGTAACCATAGCGAAGGGTTTTATTACTAGGCTCTGTTATGGCTGCATCGCCGCTGTAAAGCAATTCACTTTCAAAATCTAAACGCCACAGTGCAGCTTGTACCAAAAGGCTTTTGGCCGGCTGAAAAATACCACCAATCTCCAACCCTTTGGCAGTGGGCAAAATCTGATGTACATCGCCACTTAAAATACTTCTTGCATCGTTGCTATGAAAGCCGTAACCCACATGGGCATAGAGTTGTGCCTTGCTTGTTGGCGTATAAAACACACTTAGCTTGGGGCTTGCTTTTCCTTTGTTAGCATTTAATTTGCCAGGCGAATTTGCCAGTTTATTTAAGTGCATAAACCGAAACTGATCGTATCGCAAACCGGCCTGTATACTAAACTTATTACTAAACTCAATATTCTGGCTCAGCCAAATGGCACCACTGTATTCGTTGGTATTTCCATAAGCCATGCTATCGGCTACGATTCTGCTTCTTTTTATTACCCGGCTCAGTTCGCTTTCATTAATATCATCTGCCTGAAACTGCAAGCCTGCCTTAAATATAGATTTTTTATTACCTATAAAAAATGCATGGTTGTAATTGTTTTTGTAGCCGTAGATATTCCGGTTTTCGTACTGCCGGATCATGTCGCCATTTATCGGGTCTTCCAGGAAAAAAGTAAAATCGCTAAAGAGCTCAAATTCGTAACGACTGTAGTATAGTTGGTGCTCCAGTACATCGCTGTTGGCAAAGCCTTGCTTGTATTTTGCATATACATTGGTGCGGCTTGTTTGGCCACCCTCGTTTGGGTTAATAGAACCAAAAAAGCTAATCCTTCCATCGGCTAAGGCACGGTCGGGTATTTGGCCGCTTGCATTCCATTTGCTGGTAAATGTTGTAGCGCCTATCAGCAGTTGGCTGCGGTCGTTAATATTGAGTTTGTATTTGGCCTGCAGGTTCAATCTTGTAAAGCCCTGCGGGGCATCAAAGTAGCTGTCGGAAGCCACAAATTCACCGGCAATGTAGGCATCACTTTTGCCTTTTTTTGCCTTCGGCAACAAATTAATACCTGCTACCGTACGATAGGTATTAAAGCTGCCACCTTCCAGTTTTACAAAACTTTGTGGCAGCACATCCAGCGTTTTTAAACTGACAGCCGCACCTGTGGCAAGGTTGCCGTATTGCGGTGCATAGGGGCCTTTAAAAACATCCACTCCGCTGATTAACTCTGGTATTATCCAGTGCATATCGGCATAACCCTGACCGTGTGCATGGCTTGTCATATTTACCGGCAGGCCATCGGCTTCTATGCGGATATCGGTACCATGGTCCATATCAAAACCGCGAAGAAAAACCTGTTCTGCCTTGCCACCACCTGCATGTTGGCCAATAAATAAACCCGGCACAATCCGTAAAACATCCTGTGAAGAATTCATAGGGCGGCTCTGGATAGTTACCCGGTTTATATGCTGCAAAGCATCTTCGTTACGGGCTTTTACAGCTACAGATGGCAACTCATTTGAAATAGTGGTGAGCGTAATTTTTATGGATGAAGTTTGGCCATCAATAACATTTATTTCATCTGTTTTTTCTGCCAAGCCAACCATAGAAACGGTTAGGCTATGCTTACCAGGTGTTATTTGCATAAACCTGAAAACGCCCAATGCGTCAGTAGTCGTAAATTGTTTTCCGTTATCCAGCGAAACGGTTACGCCTGTTAATTCGCTTTTAGTAAGGCCGTCTTTTACAGTGCCTTCTATGCTGCCCATATGGGCAAATGATTGTAAGGAGAGGATCGATATGAGTAATGTTATAAACGTTTTCATGTAGTATTTTTTTACCATTGGTTACAACAGATGCACGGCAGTATTTGCCATACTAATGTTGAAGCCATGCGGCTGCCACAAAAATTTGTGAAACAGTAAATAGTTGTAAAATAGATTTCAATGCAAGGCTTTGCTTACATGCTTTTGGCTGTTGCATTCAACAAGCCAGTACTATTAAATATTGATTAATATACTACGCTTTGGGAGGCGGAAAATCGCCGGCCATAGCAATAGCCGGGGGATAAGATGTATTTATGGTAAAATGCTGCTGACTGATTTTTACTACAGCAAAGCTGTACAGCATATTTGTAAAAACATGAGGCGAAACTTCTGTTGCTGCTTTGGTTGGCAGGCTGCTTTTATCGGTGCCACTCTCTTCGCTGGCTTTTTGTAATTCGTAATGGAGGTGTGTTTTGCCATTCTCTTTGTGTACGGTGGCTATGTGTTCGTATTTATAAAATG
>JAYUTQ010000179.1:0-1811 GCA_043755055.1 Chitinophagaceae bacterium
GATTTTCCGAGGCATTGGCCTTATCTATCATGGGTTGTAATAGTTGCAGGTAATAATTAAAACGTTGCAGGCCGGTGGCCGTTATGGTATCGTTTGTCATGTGGCAATTTTTTTATGAATAAAGAAAGGTACGGTAATAGTTAGAACCTTCTTTAAAAGTCGCAATGTGTTTTGAAATTCTACTTATGCAATTATGCTTCTTATCCAAGCCTTGGCCGCAGCCGTTGTTTGGCTTTATTAAAAATCATGGTTTCGTTACTCCGGCCTTTTCTCAGGGCTATTTGTTCGTCTTCCGGTAAATGATATTTATGTAAACAGGCATCGCTACAGCAGCCATCGTATTGGGCTGCACAGGTTTCGCATTGTATAAAAAGTAAATGGCAAGCATCGTTATTACAGTTGGTATGTGTATCGGCAGGCTGTCCACATTGGTGGCATTTGCTTATTATTTCATCGGTTACCCTTTCGCCAAGGCGTTCATCAAACACAAAATTTTTACCCATAAATTTCTGCTCAAGGCCCTCTTGCTTTACTTCGTTTACATAATTAATAATGCCGCCCTCTACATGAAATACGTTTTTAAAACCGTGGTGCAGCATATATGCACTAGCCTTTTCGCAACGGATGCCGCCGGTGCAATACATAATAATGTTATCATCTTCTTTTCCCTTCATCATTTCTACGGCCATAGGCAATTGTTCCCGAAAAGTATCGCTAGGTATTTCTATGGCATTTTTAAAATGGCCCACTTCATATTCGTAGTGGTTACGCATGTCTATTACTACAGTTCCGGTCTTTTCGCTTAGTTCGTTAAAATCTTTTGCCTTTAGGTATTTGCCTTTTTGCATCACATTAAAATTGGGGTCTGTAATGCCATCGGCCACTATTTTTCCCCGAACTTTTATGCGTAACACCCAAAAGCTTTTCCCGTCGTCATCCACGGCTACATTGAGGCGGATGCCGTTTAAAAAGTCAATGCCATACAAGTATTCCTTCATGGCTTCAAAGCCGGAAGCCGGAACGCTTATTTGTGCATTAATGCCTTCGTGGGCCACATAAATGCGGCCAAAAACTTTTAGGTTGTTCAGGCTTTTCCACAATTCATCTCTAAACATTTGCGGATCGGCAATGGGGTGGTATTGGTAAAAACTAATGGTAATTCTCGGCTCTGTTTCCTGCAACATCAGTTGCTTAAGTTCCGCATTGGAAACCCGGTTGTGTAGTTGTGCCATAATTAAAAATTTTAAGGACGTTTACAGAACGAACAAAATTTAGCTGGCAAATATAAACAGATCGGCAAGATTTTATAGGAACTCGGATAAAACGGATTTTTACAGGTTTTCACAGATTTATTTGAAATGATTATTGAAGATTGAAATTCATTTTCATTCTATTTTGCATAACAAACCGTTTTTTTTCCAAATCCTCCGTGTCATCTGCGTTCCTATAAATTCATGGCTATTCAACTTGTCAAAAAAATAGCCATAATCCCATTTTACATTATCTTCCCACAAAATTTATAGAGGTACATGCGGGAAGCCCTGTTTATTAAAAAAAATGCTGACAAATGGCAGGAACACCAACACCTGCAAACGGATGACCCCGATGAACAGGCGGAGCGTTTTATTACGATACTTGACGATTTGGCGTATGCCAAAACATTTTACCCGCAGAGTAAAGTAACCAAATGGATTAACGGTATTGCGGCTGCCACGTATCAGAAAATTTACCAGAATAAAAAAGAAAAGAATAGCAGGCTGGCCGCTTTTTGGAAAACCGAACTTCCGATGGTGATGTACAAGCATCGTAAA
>JAYUTQ010000180.1:0-1808 GCA_043755055.1 Chitinophagaceae bacterium
AGGAACACGGCTGTAGCGCCGTATGTAGCTGTATCCTTTACCGTTCCACGTATTTCCTGCATCAGATCGTAATGCGGATTCAGGCGGCTGCTGTCTACATATTCCTTAATGTCGAAGAAGAAAAGATGCTTCGGTTTTGCATTGATAAAGTTGGCTGTGCCGGCAATTTTTCCGTTGGCTGAAAAGGAAAAGGGAAAGAAATCTTCGTTGACAATCAGCTTGCTGCTATTGGCTTTCAGCCATGTGGCAGGCTTTATTTCACGGCCTTCGTTTATGTCAAAAGTTTGAAGGTATGTGTCATTGTCGCCCATGGGCAATATGCCGTATTTTTTATATTGGGCTGAAATGTAAGCCACTGTTTTAGCTTCGCCGGCTGTGCCTGTACGGCGGCCTTCAAGGGCATCGCTTGCCAAAAATCCGATATGTTTTTTCAGGTTCTCAGTTAGTTGAGAGCCATTTTTTACAGAAGCAGTTTGTTTTTTAACCTGTTGGCAAAAGGCAGTGGTTGCAGCAATAATAAAAGCCAATGGCAGTATGGTACGTAGCATATATATTTATTTGAGTTGCAAATGTATTAACTGTTTGGTAGCATCTGCTTCAATGCATGATAAACTTAGCAAGACGCCCAGTTGCGAATTACGGTCATTAGGTCATCGGGTCAATAAGTCATTAATTTTTTTGACAGGCATTATAATGACCAATGACTTATTGACCCAATGACAATGCTTAATTAAACCCTTTAAATGAACTAGTTAATTGTCCATCTGTCATTCTTTTGTCACAGTTGGTTTACTATTCATGCTTTTGGTTGTTGGTACCTGGCTAGCCTTTAATTTTACACCTCGAATGCCACAATCTATTAGCATATTAAATGAAGCCCTACGCCGTGAGGTGATGGTGGAAGACCTGCAACTGATCCATCAGCAGGAAAAACTGATTCCCAATTCTGTACAGTACAGTATACGCAGGTACAAGAAAATAGAGGGCTGGAATGCGGATGATATGGGCATGATAACCTATAACTACATTTCAAAAAAAAGCACTGACAATTACCTCGAACTTAAATTTTGTGTTACGGGCAATGCCTGGTGCAGAGAAGATGTATGTACCGGTAATGTTTGTAAAAAAACAGGACTGAACAATTGCAGCGAAAAGCTGGAGACGATTGATGTATTCGGTTTCAGGTTCAGCCCGTCTTACCTCGGGCAGTTTCTTACCAGTAAATTTCCCGATACAAGGGCCGAACAGATCCTGTCTTTTCAGTTAAATAAATCTGTATCGCATACCCTTCCGCTTTGTTCTAAAAACAAAGCCGTTCTGGAAAACTTATTTAGCCACCGCTACACCGATAGCCTGGGCAACATTTTTCTTAATGCCCAAATACAAACCTTGTTGCTTTACAGCCTCGACTGCTTGTTTGGCGAAAAGGAAGAAGTATTTGTATGTAAATTTTTGGCCAATGAAGGTGAAGGCGAAAAAATTATAAGGGCAAGAGAAATACTGCTGCAACGTATTGGCGACCCAATTACCATTAAGGAACTGAGTCGTAAAGTGGCCACCAACGAGTGTTATCTTAAAAAAGGTTTTAAAGAAATGTTTGGTACGACCATCTTCGATTTTTACCAGGGGCAACGGATGGAACACGCCAAATATTTATTGTACGATAAAGGCTTGAGCGTAACTGATGTATCGGCATTGTTGGGTTATTCTTCTATTTCACATTTTTCTACAGCCTTTAAAAAACATACCGGCCTTAAGCCTTGCGAACTGCTGATGCGGTAAACCGGCTTTAAATATGTATAAACAAA
>JAYUTQ010000181.1:0-3976 GCA_043755055.1 Chitinophagaceae bacterium
CATGTTGGTAAAATTGCCTCCGGTATTTACCGAAACAGCTGCTCCCTTATATTTCTTTTTCAGCACCACGTTTATAACACCTGCAATGGCGTCGGAGCCATATTGGGCGGCGGCACCATCACGTAACACTTCTATTCTTTCAATAGCAGCTACGGGAATGGCGTTCATATCCGTACCAACGCTTCCACGGCCTACACTTCCATTAATATTTACAAGTGCAGTAGTGTGGCGGCGTTTACCATTTAATAAAACCAATGTTTGGTCTGGACCAAGGCCACGCAAACCTGCGGGGTCTATATGGTCGGTACCATCTGTAACCGTTTGCCTGGCACTCTGAAAAGAAGGTGCAGCATAAGTTAGCAACTGGGTAATATCTGTTTGGGCAAATTGCTTTACCTCTTTAGCAGAAATTACATCTACCGGTACCGGTGTAGAAATAATAGTACGGGGCGTATTGCTGCGGCTGCCAACTACTCTTACGCCATCAAGATCAGCAGCGGTAGTAAGCCCAATGTTTTTATCTACCGTTTCTCCGGCCTTAACTACTATGGCAATGCGTTGTGTGGCAAGGCCAACAAAAGATATAGATAACGTATAAGAACCTGCCGGAACCTTGAGTATGTAACTTCCTTTGGCATCGGTGGTAGTACCAATATTTGTTGGCTCCACCGTAATGGAAGCTCCGGATAAAGGGTTGCCGGCTGCATCTTTTACAATGCCTTTAATAGTAGCAGATTGGGCCATAGCCGTTGCTGCAAAAAATAGCAGGAACAAAGTGGCCAAAAACGGCAAAAGCCGCCTAACAGATTTTCTCATGTGTTTTTGTTTTGTTTTGATGGTATTTTGTAAAAGTACGATTGAAAAAAGAATAGTTTTGAAAGAAATCTTTTCAAGTTTTTTTAAACCAATAAATACAATATGATTATTACTAAGAAAGCTGTGTTATTTCTTGCCTTTGGTTTTTCAATTTTATTTACCGCGGGGCAAAATGTAGGTAAGAAAATGGTAATCAATCCTTTCAATTACAATATTCAAAAAGATTTTAGTGGTAGCAATGGCACAGTAGTATGTGCCCACCCGCTTGCCGCAAAGATTGGTACCGATATTTTGATGCAGGGTGGCAATGCTATTGATGCTGTTATAGCTACTCAACTGGCTTTGGCTGTAGTATATCCCGGGGCCGGCAATATTGGTGGTGGTGGTTTTATGGTGGCCCGTATGGGCAATGGAAAAACTATAGCCATCGACTTTAGAGAAATGGCACCTGCTGCTGCTACAGAAGATATGTATGTAGATAAAAAGACTGGCAAGGCAAGGGCTAGCCTCTCCCAAACCGGTCATTTGGCTTCGGGTGTGCCGGGAACAGTGGCCGGCATTTTTGCCGAAATGAAATATGCTAAACTGCCTTTTAAAACACTTATACAGCCAGCTATCGAAATAGCTGAAAAAGGTTTTGTTTTAACAGAAAGAGAAGCCAGAAGTCTCGACAGCAATATCAAGGCATTTGAAAGATACAATACTACCCTACCGGTTTTTTGCAAGAAAAACGGCTGGTGGAAAGCAGGCGATACATTGATACAAAAAGACTTGGCCAAAACGCTGAAACGCATCCGTGACAGGGGTGCTAAAGGTTTTTACGAAGGCGAAACGGCCCGGCTGATTGTAAACGAAATGGAACGTGGCGCAGGCATTATTACCCTGGCCGATCTTAAAAATTTCAAAGCCAAAAAACGGGTTACGGTTTCGTTTGATTATAAGGGTTATGAAATAATAAGCATGCCGCCACCAAGCAGCGGCGGCCTGCTGATGAACCAAATGTTTAAAATGCTAGAGAATCGTCCATTAAAAGAATATGGATTTGGTACGGCCAAAAGTGTACAACTCATTACCGAAACCGAACGCCGTGCCTTTGCCGACAGGGCCGAACATTTGGGTGATCCGGACTTTTACAAAGTGCCGGCAAAAACCATGGTAAGTGATGCGTACCTGAAAGAACGCATGGCCGATTACGACAGCACCAAAGCCAGCAAAAGCACCGTTATAAAAGCTGGTATGATTAAAGAAAGTGAGCAGACCACCCATATTAGCATTATGGATAAATATGGCAATTGCGTTAGCCTTACCACAACGCTTAACGGCGGCTATGGCTGCAAAACCGTAGTAGGCGGTGCAGGCTTTTTACTCAACAACGAGATGGACGATTTTAGTTCGCAGCCGGGTGTGCCCAATATGTTTGGTGCCATTGGTGGCAAAGCCAATGCCATAGCCCCCGGCAAGCGGATGCTTAGCAGCATGACGCCCACTATTGTACTAAAAAATGGCAAACCATTTTTAATAGTAGGAACGCCGGGCGGCACCACCATTATCACTTCCGTTTTACAAAATATTATTAATGTAATAGACTACGGCATGAATGCCCACGATGCCATTAACAAACCCAAATTCCACCACCAATGGCAGCCCGACCAAATAGATGTGGAAAAGGAATTCCCCATTGAAGTAAGGCAGCAATTACAGGCCATGGGCTACAAAATAAACCAACGCGGCCCATGGAGTGCCAGTGAAATGATTAAAATAACCGGCACCAAAAAATTTGAAGCAGCGGCCGATAAAAGGGGTGATGATAGTGCGGAGGGGTATTGAGGAAAATCAAATCACCTTCCCTTTCCACTTTCCGCTTTTCATGTAAATAAACGATAGGGTAAACAGGGTAATCCAATAAAGCCATTCGCTCATCCACCCAACGGTGATGGGGAAGTTTTTGTATTCTAATGTGTACCACACGTAGGTGCAATAAATTACTATAGCCACTATCTCAATAGCCAGATTGATACGGCTATTGCCGGTACCAATTACAGCATTTACCCACACTGTTCCTACGGCCATAGCTACCAGTGCTGTAGACACAATGCGTAGCACCGGAATGGCGTGGTTAATAAATGCATCTCCCTGCCCGTAAATTGACAAAAAAGCCCTTGGAAAAATATTGATGATGATACAAACGCTCACCGCAAAAATGACGCTGAGCCACATGATCTTTTTGATCAATTCATCCACCCTGTCGTGTAGCCCCTGCCCTATTACATTACTCACCATGGTATTCGTAGTAGCGGCAAATGCCCAACACCCGCAACCGAAGAGGCCAAAGATGTTTCGCATGGTATTGCTCACTGCCAAATCCAGGCTGCCGTGGTGTTCTATCAATATGTAAAAAAATTCCCAACTGGTAATGCTTATAACAAACTGAAAAATAAGCGGTCCGCTTTGCTGTAAAATAAGCCTTGATGTATTCCGGTCGAAAGTCCATTTTTTATATAGCTGCAGCTGCCGGCCAATGCCATTATACTTAATTACCGCCATTACCACTAACATGCCTGTAGCTTCGGCAATAATGCTGGCTATTGCCGCTCCGTTAAAACCCATTTCCGGAAATCCGAATTTGCCATAAATAAGCAGGTAATCCAGCACAATATTGGTGATGGTTTCTGCCAGTGTTCCAGCTACCAAATACCTGCTGTTATTGGTACCCACCAGTAGTGCGTTCCGCATTTGGTAGATGTATAAAAACAAAATGCCCCAAATACGGATTTTTAAGAACCCGATTGCCATATTTTGCCGCTCCACATTATGGATGCTGAGGCGAAGTAACCATGGTGCTATAGTATAGGTTATGGCAATACTGATTAGCGCCAATACAACGGAAATGCGAAGCCCGTGATTAAACAATTTGCCGATTTCATCCGGTCTATTTTCGCCGGCACGGCGGCAGATTAAAGCCTGTAACCCATTATTAAGCCCATGCCCTACTACAGCAAAAATGAGGTAGAACACACCGGTAATACCTGCAACTGCCAGTATTTCTTCTCCAAGCCTGCCCAAAAAAATATTGTTGGTTACAAAATTTATTTGTGGCACCAAAATAGAAGCGGCAATTGGCAATGCTATGCTGATAATTTGCCGGTTACTAATTTTTAGC
>JAYUTQ010000182.1:0-9165 GCA_043755055.1 Chitinophagaceae bacterium
TTTTTCTTTTTTTTCTCTTAAGTAACTAATTGATAATTCATTGATTTTCATTGAAGTATTTTTATTAGATAGCAAGGCTTGGAGAAAGTTTTAATCCAAAGGATTTTGCTTGCCTTTCCAGCTTTTTTAATTGCCGTTGTTTATAGCTTTCCGCATAAGTGTCCATATTTATGGGATGGAACATTACTTTATCTCGTACCATTTTGTAAAAGATTACAGCAATTTTTCGGGCAGTTGCTGTAATCGCTTGTTTTACGCCGGATCTTGACTTTATTCGATGATAGAATGCTGCTAACCAGTTGTTGCTTCGTTGTATGGCATAGGCTGCTAATCTAAATACTTCGCCTGCATGATTTTTCTTTTTAGGTATTCTGCTGCTTAATAATTTTCCTCCCGATATTTTATTATTTGGCGCCAGATTAAGCCACGATGTAAAGTGCTTTTCTGTTGGCCATTTATTCATGTCAAAACCTGTTTCACTTAATATCTCCATTGCATTGCTGTCGTTAATGCCAAATATTTCTGTTACGTCTGTTCCTGTAATCTGCTGTAATATTTCTGTGGCATTAAAATTCAAATTATTCTTATTGCTTTTAGCACTTGGCTTATCTGTTTCTTTTACCAGATGTTCGGGGCTGGATTTTTTCAGCATCAGGTCCTTAATTCGTTTGTCACAAACCGTTATTTTAGAACGATAGAGATGGTACATTTCATAAGATTGCTCTAACTCAAAAATGTTCTCCTCTTTCCATACTCCCTGCAACGAACGTTTTACAACTTCTTTACTTGCCTTGATTCTTCCGTCTAAAAGTTGAACGAGATGCTCAGGACTTCTCTCTCCACTTATCATAGCCTCTATAATTGCCATGCCCGATTTTCCTGTTATATCGGAAATAACATGCTGCAATTTAATATTCATTTGCTCCAAGGCTTTTTGCATCATTCGTATATGAGTGGCTGCCATTTGTAACAAGTTTTTTCGGTGCCTCATGTAGGTTCTAAGCGTTCTGGTAAACTCATCTGGCTGAAAGCTTGCTGATAATAAACCGCAACTATGCAACTGTCTTATCCAATCTGCATCGCTTCTATCCGTTTTCTTTCCTCTTACATTTTTCACATGCCGGGCATTTACCAGTATTACTTCAAAACCCGCCTCCTCCAGCACCAAGTATAGGCTTATCCAATAAATGCCTGTGGCTTCCATTGCTACAGTTTGGACCTCACATTTTTTTAGCCAGGCACTAATGGCATGAAGATCTTCAGTAAATGCACCAAAAGAACGAATCGGATTGTCGTCCTTTTCGGGATTGACAGCAACGTAATGCTCCTTACTGGAAATGTCGATTCCGGCAGCATCGGGTTGTATTACAGGAAGACCACTCAACCTTTTTTTGTTAAGCATTTTCTCTTTTTTCATTGTTCACAGTTTTAAAACATGATAAAATGAAAGAAGCATTGCTTGCTCTTAAAGTAATTATTATATTCTCTTAAACGGGGTTAGCTAGCACTACCACCAAACGGGTTGTCATTCAAAGAGCAAAACCAAACTTGATATCGGGCTGTTGAGGCACCATTTAAAAGCACGGTCTTTGTGCATTGCTTCTTGCCGCCAAAGTTACTTTACCAGGTTTGGAGATCGCACCTACTACTACACTTGATAAAAAAAAGAAAAAAAATCAAGGCTCCAACCGAAATAATCGGTGCAGGCGAAATAAAAGCTAAAAATTATGCATAATTTTCTTTACGCTTTTCTTTCGAGGCCACCCTACTAGATGCGTTGCGTATAAAATACCTAATTCTATTTTTAAATGTAAATTTCTGTTTTAGATAAAAAGAAGTTCCCTTCACAGGACTTTTTTACATTTGACCGCTGTGGATAGAGACTGTACCCACCACCAAAAAACAATAACACATGACCGAAAGAATTTATCTGGACAATGCTGCCACTACATCCTTAGATCCGCAGGTGCTGGAAGCCATGATGCCTTACCTTACCGAAAAGTTTGGAAATCCGTCGTCCATTTATAGCTATGGCCGCGAAAGCCGCCTTGCGGTAGAAACTGCCAGAAAAACGGTTGCCAAAATTTTGAACGCACACCCTGCTGAAATTTTCTTTACAAGCGGCGGAACCGAAGCCAGCAATACTGCAATCAATTCCGCAGTAAGGGATTTGGGTTGTAAGCACATTATTTCTGCACAAATAGAACACCATGCTACTACGCACACTGTAGAAGCCCTGCATTGCAGCGGCGAGGCCGAACTGAGCTGGGTAAAATTATTGCCCAATGGCCATGTGGACCTTGAGGACCTGGAAAATTTGCTTGAAAACAGCGAAGAAAAAACACTGGTTACCCTGATGCATGCCAACAATGAAATTGGCAATATGCTGGACCTACAGGCAGTTGGTGAAATTTGTAAAAAATACAATGCCATTTTCCATAGCGATACGGTGCAAACGGTTGGCCATTTTCCTTTCGATCTTAGAAATACACCTATTCATTTTATTACCGGAGCCGGCCATAAATTTCATGGCCCAAAAGGCACCGGTATTTTATACATTAACGAAAATGTAAAAATTAAACCACTGATAAAAGGCGGCAGTCAGGAACGCAATATGCGGGCCGGCACCGAAAATGTGTATGGCATTGTAGGCTTTGCCAAAGCGCTGGAACTGGCCACCGCCAACCATGAAGCAGATAGCAGCTACATTAAAGATTTGAAACAATACATGATGGGGCAGTTGCAAAAAAATATTCCTGATATTTCCTTCAACGGCGATCCGCTTGGCAGTTGTTTGTATGCGGTACTTAGTGTATCCTTCCCCAAAACGGAGAAGAGTGAAATGATACTTTTTAACCTGGACATTAATAATATATGTGCAAGTGGCGGCAGTGCCTGCACAAGCGGTGCCGATGCAGGAAGCCATGTAATCCGTGCCATTAATAACAATCCCAATCAGGTTACGGTACGGTTTTCTTTTAGCAAGCACAATACCAAAGAAGAGTTAGATGTGGTAGTGGAAAAATTGAAGGGCATGATTTAATAATTTAATGGGAAATCCTAAAACTCAATTTTAGAAAAGGTTAAATAGTTGCGGTACAGGCAAGGAATAATTACCTGCTTTTGCCCTATTTGCTTTGCATACCTTGGTAAAAAAGTATAGCCTTGCCCAAGATTTTTTAAAGTAGGATTTCTTATAATTTGGCCTTCGGGGCCAATGGTTTGCACCGCCATTATCGGGTCTCTTTTTTCAAAATCGTTGTATAAAAAACGAACAGCATCGCCGGTATTTACAGTGGTGTAGCTTATGGTAGCTTCACCTTCATCGTCGAACTGGCTTTTATGAATTACGTTGCTCCACTGCAACTTGCCATTTTTATCAAAAGAAAGCACCACTACATTATCTGCATTAAAACGGGTAAAAGAATTGCCCCAACGGTTGTAAGGATAACCCCAACCCGAGCCTCCGAAGTAATAGTAATCGGCTGCACTAAAATAGGGTTGCGAAAAATAATTCCACCGGTTAAAAGGATTGTTGCTGCCACGGCTTGTGGTGTACAGGTTTTCGGCTGTAATTACAAAACCACCATCTTTTCGAAGCACTATCTGTTGCAGGTAGTATTCGTTAAAAGCATTTTTTACATTGTTTTCCCCACGGGCCTCTTCTCTTATTTCTTCGCCCAATGGTATAGCCATATTATTGGTTTCGGTATCTGTAGCCTTGTTCCATTCGCTATGGAAAATGCCTTCAATAATGTTTCTTTTTGTTTTGTAATAAAATGAAGTGAGCACATAACGTCCGTTTACATTATCGGCTTTAATCTTTACTTCATCCAAACTTATCTTGTCTAGCTTAATGGGTTTTATTGCAAAACTGTCTGCTTGTGCCTGCTTTTGTACCAGTTCGAATTTTATAATATTCTGATCGTTGCTGGTGCGGTCGCCATGGCCAAAAATCAGATGGCCTTCATTATCAAGCGAAAACTCTGTAAGAATATCGTTGCGGTCCGTCATAGGTAATTCCAATCTCGATATTCGTAACATGTTCAGGTCTTTATCAAATAGTAAAGTTTTAAACAGGTATTTTCTTTCATTCCTGTTATTCACCTTTAAAATCATTACCCGTTGTTTGTCTTCGCTATTGATAACGCTGTATAATTTATTGCTGCTGTTGTAGCTAATATCTGTAGTGTCCAATTGTATGGCTTCGCCTATTTTATTGCCATCGGCCCCAATTTTAGCAGCCATACAATACACAATACTTTTCCGCTGGTACTGGTATATCATCCAGGAATACGTTGGGTAGGCTATAAATTCCACACTGGTAACCCTGTCCGGCATATAATCAAGCTCAAGCCTTTTGGCTTCTTTCATCTCGGTATTGTATAAGCTGATGGCATGTACATTTCTGAGGTTCTTGTAAACCAACACATTGCTGTTATAACGGCCAATAATTTCAAAATTGGTTTGGCGTACATCGTCGCGGTTTGGTTCGCTGTACACAATTCGCTGGGCATGGGTAGTAAATGCCGCAAGGGTGAGCATAATAATCGGAAGCAAACGATTCATAAATTCTTCTTTTTTTTACTGATTCAAACGTAATTAAAACTACGTATAATACGCAGGGTTGTTCTGTTGATGGATGTATTTTAGGGAAGATTTACACAAATGGTATGTTTATTTTTAGAGATTCGGGAAATGAAAAAGCTTAAGTTTTTAGAAAAAGGCTGTAGCAGTCTTGTTTATTAGCCAAATAGTGTACCGCGTAGGCCACGCTACAAAAAGTACCCACATCTTTATAAGATGCAGGTACAATAAGGCATGTAGCTTAAATTTACTACCAGAAATAATTTATTTTTCACCTCTTATTTTGATTTGCTACTGCTTCAAAATTTTTATAAACCTATTCTCATCGCCCCATTTTATTTCGGCTGTGTAAATGCCATTAGGTAGCTGCCCCATGTATACTCTTAACAAATTGCTGCCAGCCAAAATTGAAATTTGTTTTGCAGTTACCATGCTTCCTTTACCATCAAATAACCGTAAAGATAGATTGGTATTTGTACGGGATGTAATGCTAACATTTGCTGTATGGATTACTGGATTGGGATAAAGCTGTATATCATTTTTATTGCCACAAGTAATCTGTACTACCTTGCTGTAGGTTTTTTGTCCCGAAATACTTATTTCATAAATCCTGTAATAGCTTATAAGTGGATTAGCTTCCAGAGTGAATGTGTAATTTTTTTCTTTTGCACTACTATTAGATGGAGGCACAGTGCCTGCTTTTTGCCAGCTACGACCATTGTTGCTTTGTTCTATTTCAAATCTTTGAACATTTACCTCATTAACCGTTCTCCAGTTTAGCATTACATTTTTATTATCGCAATTGGCATTAAAGAAGGTAAAGTTTAGAGGTAAAATAGTTGTGTATAAATTGCTGATTTCTTCTATGGATAAAATGCGGTTCCATATCCTTACATCATCCAGCAATCCACGATAGTATGCTAAGCCATAAGCCAGAAATGCACCAAGGGTTAAATTTTCATTACTATTTAAAAGCATATTGGTTTGGACAAAAACGGTATCCAATATGCCATTAAAATACATTTTAAGGGTATTCGAAACAGGGTCGGCAGTTATTACAACATGGTACCACACTGAATCAAGGTTATTATGAACAGGCCCAATTTTGCCATTGCCAAGTGTGAGGTTAAAACCGGTGGCATGTTGCCCGGTACTACTGCCATTTACAGGATAAACGCCCCAACCAAGTAAACTGTTGTTCTCCTGTTTGCCAAAGGCTCGATTATAGTAGGAAAATGGCGGCTTAAAATTAATCCAGTAGCTGGTACTCATACCGGTTTGGAATTTGTTAAGGCTAGGGCCATTGCCACAGTCTATCCATGTACCGCAATCGGTACAATTTATCCGCCCGTTAGAACCTCCGAAATAGTAAGCCCCGTTTGGTTTTCCTTTTCGGTCGGTTACAAAGCCCCCACCATATAGGCCTTCATGTAGTGTACCATGGTTGCCATTGCCGGAATGGTCAAGCAGGTCGTTTTCAAAGGTATAATACGCCACAAGGCTATCAGTAATGGTAAGCTGTGCCTGCTTTGTAACCGTTACTGTGTATGTTTTGGTAGTGGTTCCATTTTGTGCAGTAACTATTGTAGTAATGCTATTAGTACCTGTTACCAATGCTATGGGTAAAGAGGCAATGCCGCTTAACACTGTGTTGCCATTTACTTTTACTGTTGCAGTAGTATCGGTTACTGTAGGTATTATGGTTAATGAATTAATACTACTTGGTACAGATGCAGTATAACTGGTAGTGGCTGTAACAAATGCTGGTGTAAGAGTTCCATGGCTTATGGAAAGGTTAGAAAGATTGGCGTTGGATGAATAGCAGATGTTGAAAGGGGTGGAGCTGTTGTATATAGAGCCAACAGGAACCGAAGTAAAATCGTTGAGGTTATTATCGGTATCCATGCAGCCCCCGCCATTGCGGCGAACCATTTGCCTTCCTGTAGCTGCAGGCCCATTCCCTTCAAAACAATTAACCTCACCCCAATATCCATAACCTACATAATCAATAACAGAAGAAGTAAAAAGAGGGCAGCCAGAAGCGGAAATCTGTAATGGAGTTGTACTATTAACAAGAAACACTTTACCTGCGGGGGCCATACTAATAGTACCTGGATAGTCTGCTGGTGGAGATACAGGGCCGATATTGCATGGGCCAAATTCTACTATTAAATAATATTGGCCGGGCTGCATAGTATAATTAGGTAAACTGGTTACCTGAGTAAACCCATTTATACTCAGGCCACTAGAATACTGAACTGAATAACCACTTAAAGAAATCGGTGAATTTGATGGATTAAATAATTCAATGCCATCCAAATATTGCCCCACACCACAAATCACACCACCTTCTGCTGTAACAGCACTAATAACTAAATGATTTACCTGCTGGCTTTTTCCTGCTATTGATAAGAAAAGAAATAAAGCTGCGAGTAGGGTTTTACAACTTGTTTTTATCGGAAATTGCTTTTTCATACTGGCTATTTTAAGGTTTGGTAAATGATGTTTTTAAATCTTGAGGATTAATTACAGCATAAACCTACCTGTGTAAACAACACGGCACAAGCCAGTTTTAACGAACGGCCACTTCGGTTTGAGGAACGGGGGTTATTGAAACGTTATAAAAAAAGCGAAGCCAACAAACGCATCTTTTTGAAGCTAAAGCTTTGAAAAGGGCTTTGCTATAAAAGATTTCAGTGGATGGAGAATCAGATTACTATTCACAATAATCCGGAAGCAATAACTATCAGGCTTTATCGAATAGTTTCAAAAACTCATCTTTCCTTCGGCGGGAAACTTCTATGCTAGCCTTGTTGCTCATAATAAGGTAACCGCCTTCGCCCCTTACATATTTGGCAATTTCGGCCATGTTAATTACGTAAGATTTATGTATGCGGAAAAAGCCATGTTCTGTAAGCAGTTCTTCGTATTCTTTCAAATTTTTGGAAGTTGTAATTTTTTGATTGTCCTTTAAAAAGAATACGGTGTAGGCACTTTCGGCTTCGAGGTAAATAATGTTGGAAACCTTGACAAAAACAAACCCTTCGGAAGAAGAAATGGCTATCTGGTGGTCCTGGTAATTGTTCCTGAAATTGCTTACCAGTATTTCCAGGTTTTTGTTCATCATCAGTTGCATCTTTTTCTTCTCGGCTTTTTCAATAGCCACTTGTAACTCTTCTACATTGATGGGCTTTAGCAGATAATCTATGGCCGATATTTTTATGGCTTTCAGCATGTAGCTGTCGTAGGCTGTGGTAAAAATAATTTCGAATTTTAACTCACCCAGTTTTTCCAGCAGTTCAAAACTTGTTTCGCCTTTTAGCTGTATATCCATAAAAACCACATCGGGCCGGATGGTATAAATGGCAGCGAGTGCCGATGCCACATTATCTACCGATGCCAGCAGGTTTATCTGCGGACAGTAGTCGTTAAGAAAGCCGGTAAGTAGATTGCGGCTGTCTTCCTCATCTTCTAAAATAATGGCTTTCAGCATTGCTAACAAAGTAGATAAAATTGTTTAAAATCTTTCCTGTAAAGGCATATAAATTTCTATACTGGTTCCGCAAGGCAGGGCCTGCTCATTGTATAAATCCTCTATTGTTACAGCAACCGGAATGTTCAGATGCTGGTTCAGCAGCTCCAGCCTTGTTTTAGTAATGCTCATACCATAAGATTTATTGGGACTTGCTTTCCGGCTTTTTAATTCAGCCGCCTTTTGCCTGCCCACCCCATCATCTGTTATGCGGCAAACAATAAAACTTAATTCTCTTTTTATTATGATGCTTATTAAGCCACCCTGTTCTTTGGGTGTAATGCCATGTAGTATGGCGTTTTCAATATAGGGTTGTATCAGCATCGATGGTATCAGGGTATTATCTGTATCCAGATTTTCGTCCAATTCTATTTCATAGTTAAGCCTGTTGCCAAACCTTGCTTTTTCCAGTTTCAGATATAGCTCCAGCGTGTGGAGTTCCTCGGAAACAGGAATAAATGATTTGGCAGAATTGTCGAGAATATTTCTGATAAGCTTGGCAAAAGTGGAGAGAAAATTTTCTGCAGTTTCTCTTTGGTTTGTATGGATGTAATGCTGGATGGAGTTGAGCGAATTAAAAATGAAATGTGGGTTCATTTGCGAACGGAGAGTAGCCAGTTTGGATTCTGCTATTAGCACATGGTCACTTATATCCCTGCACATAACCAGCAGGCCATCCACTTTTTTTCTGTTATAAATTGGGTAGGTTGTGGCCTCCCAGTACACTTCTTTACCCAGTCTTTCCATCGAAAACCGAAAGCTGGCTGGTTTTGTTTTTTTAAAGGCCGGAGTAATAACCTGTTCCTCAAAAGCCTGGTAAGTACTTTTTGAACCCCCAAAGAGGTCGCTTAGTTTTTTAACCGGTGCTTTACTGCCAGCGGTGCTTTCGCCATAAGTGTTTATGTAGGTAATAGTACGCCCAGGCGAAATAATAAAAATACTTTCCTGTATTAATTCTGCAATCCGTTCTGCATTTATTGTTTCGGATAAGTTGAAAATTTTATAGGCAATAAGTTGTGTAAGTACTATTACTACGGCGAGAATAC
>JAYUTQ010000183.1:0-3972 GCA_043755055.1 Chitinophagaceae bacterium
AAAGCTTTATCCATATTTTTCTCACATGAAAAAAAGAACCGTATTAATACTTGGGATGGGCCACCTGGCTTGGCGGTTAAAAAAACATTTGGCTTTAAAAAAATACGAAGTGGTTCACTCCACTATAGATGAGATACAGCCACGGCATGAGATTGGTACTTTTCTTGACAACCTACATGCCTTTCTTAATAAAACAGATTTTGATTCTATTGAGATGATTTATCTGCTGGATGAAAGAGATGAAAACAATTTACAACTTATCATTTCACTCATTTCTATTTTTCCTAATGTTCCTATAACAGCTGCTCTGTTTAACGAAAATCTGATACCCCATTTAGAAGGCAGGCACAGTAATCTCACCATTTTAAACCCCGCAAGAATTGCGGCGCCGGCTTTTGTTGCAGCCATAACCGAACCACTAAACAGGGTTACACCACCTTCACCTGCACAACAACCTACACATGAACAGGGTAAAAAGAAAATTTCACTGATTAGGAAAATGGTTTATGCATTTGCAGGTATTATGCTGGCAGCAATTACCTATTTTCATTTCTTTGAAAATCTGCGTTGGCTTGATTCGTTGTACTTTGTGGTGGTTACTGCCGCCACTGTTGGGTATGGAGATATTAACCTGCATTATGCATCTGATCTTAGCAAGGTAGTTGGAATTTTATTCATACTTTCTTCCACGGTTTTTATCTGGATGATT
Organism: Chitinophagaceae bacterium; assembly: GCA_043755055.1. Taxonomy (GTDB): domain Bacteria; phylum Bacteroidota; class Bacteroidia; order Chitinophagales; family Chitinophagaceae; genus JAZKFT01. The sequence continues at coordinate 710 of JAYUTQ010000183.1, forward strand.
TTTTCTTTAACCATTGATTTGCTTTTAAAGCAACAAATACAACTGGCTTTGGGTAGAAAAAAATATACTTTAAAAAATCACATAATCGTATGTGGCCTGGGCAGGCTTGGCTATTTTATTGTAGAAGAATTATTACGAAGAAATGTAAAAGTCATCATCATAGAACAAAATGAAGACTCAAAACATATTGATTATTTCCGGCAGGCAGGTGCTGAAATTTATGTTGGCGACGGACGAATGGCTAAAGTGCTTACTGATGTAAATGTAGCAAAGGCCCGTGCCTTAATAGCCGTAATTAATAACGATACCATCAACCTTGAAGTTGGGCTTAATGCCCGTTTGCTTAAAAGCGATATGCGGCTGATATTGAGAATTTTTGATGAAACAATGGCTGATAAAATTAAAGATTATCTTAATATTCATCTTACGCTGAGTGCTTCTGCTATAGCCGTGGACAGGTTTACCCAAGTACTTAAACAAAACAATGAACCTGAATAAACCACACATTTATTTGAGCATTTGCAAAAAGTATTATTGTCTTTTAGGCTTTTGGTTCATTAAATTTTGAAAACAGAAAAGGCAATGTCATCGGTAATATTTCAAAGTAAGGTATCCGCATAATAAACAGATCCATAATAAGGAATGCAATGAACAGCATCAGTAAAATACGGTCGTATTTTTTGGTAAAGAATCCAATAATAAAAACCATTTCCAGCAAAGTGCCGGTTAAGTATAAAGCAAAGCCCACAGCTTGATGCTTTACAAGCCAGTATATAAAATGGGTATACCAATAATCGGGGGCAGATACTAAATACTCCTTGTGTTGCATTAGTAAAATACCACTCATCTGTTCAGGATTAAAAGCCCCGCCCTGCCTCATTTTCCAGATGGCAGCAGATGCAAAAAAGAACAGAAAAAAATACCGCATACCATGCATTAAAAAGTAAAAACTTTTTAACCTCACTGCCATGAAAACAAAAGGGTATAAGAGCCATCCCACGTGGCCTTCTATAGAATTGGTAGGGTATAGGGTGTAGCACTGCACATATATCCAGTTAACCAAAAGCATTGCTACCGCTATGCAGCTTGCCCATTTAATATTACGATTAAAAGCCAGCCAATATAGCAATGGCATGGTATAAAAAAATGCATCGAATAACATCCAGCCTGTCTTATTATCCAGCAGCCATTGGTGGATGCCGGTTTGCATAAACAGCCATGTGGTACCATCAAAACGGGTATTGAAAAAATGCGGCTGCATCTGGAAGAGCCACATGCCCTGCCAGAACTTGTAAGCAGCCAAAACGTAAAACAGCACCAAAAAAAGAAAGGTGAAATGTTTACGGTTATGCGTGGCGAATAGTTCCATCTTATTTTGTAAGATTGGTTTGTGTAGCGTCTAATATTTCGCCATTCCAGTAATAATTACTGGATGCAACTTTCCACACCATCTTCCATGATGAAATAGTGCTAAATACATAATTCATATACCAACTGTCATTTTGATTAATTGGTGAAATGAACTTGTCTTTACTTGATAATAACAAATGAAATTTGGAGAAAATTCGTTTAACCTCATTTTCGTACAACGAATCATTCTTGTTTAAAGATTGTAGCTTTTGAAGTGTGTAATGAATTTTATCCCATTGCTGTGGTGAATAGCTGCTTCCCCGCAACTGAGATACTGTATTCACTTTGTAAACAGGCTCAATTTTTATTACCGAAGAATACATTCCATAATTATACCATGGACTAAAAACCATCCCGCCTTTATAAAAGCAAAACAACTGTACCACCATAAAAAGAAGCATACCAATACCTAGCGGTTTGCTGTATCGGTATACTTTTTTTATAAAAACCATTCTGAGGTTTGATTTTATAGGTTTTGTCTAAATACTTAGTATTAAAATCTCAATACTCTTACTTAAAAGTAACTCAGGTTCGTTTTGGGGGTAAGTTCCAAAAGTGTTTCGTACATCAGTTTAATGGTGTTTTCGATATCGCTTTTGTGCAGCATTTCCACGGTAGTATGCATGTAACGTAACGGTATAGAAATGAGAGCAGAAGGGCATCCGTCGTTCGCATAAGCAAAGCTGTCGGTATCGGTACCGGTGCTGCGGCTTACAGAATTTAATTGTACCTCTATCTTTTGGTTAGCAGCTACATCCCTTATCAGATCTAATAATTTGTTATGTACCGCCGGACCAAAAGTAAGCGACGGACCTTTGCCACATTGTATATCACCCTGTATTTGTTTACTAATCATGGGCGTACTTGTGTCGTGGGTTACATCGGTAATAATGGCCACATCCGGCTTAATTCTACGGGCAATCATTTCGGCACCACGTAGGCCTATTTCTTCCTGCACCGCATTTACTACATATAAGGAATATGGTAGTTTTATCTTGTTCTCTTTTAGCAACCGGGCTACTTCGGCAATCATAAATCCACCAATTCGGTTGTCGAAAGCACGGCCTATATAATAGCCATATGCAAGCTCATCGAAACCTTCTTCGTAAGTTACTACGCAGCCTACATGAATGCCAAGTTCTTCTACTTCTTTTTTGCTTCTTGCACCGCAATCAAGCCAAAGGTTGTCTGCTTTCGGTTGTGTTTCTTTTTCACCGGCATTCATTCTTGTATGGATGGCCGGCCAGCCAAACACTGCTTTTACAGTTCCTTTTTTTGTATGAATTAAAACCCTTTTGGCAGGCGCTATCTGATGGTCCACACCACCATTGCGTTTCAGGTACATCAGGCCCTTGTCGTCTATATAATTTACAAACCAGCTAATCTCATCGGCATGTGCTTCTATCACCACTTTAAATGGCTGGCCGGGGTTTATTATAGCCACAGCCGTTCCGTAAGGATCCGTCATTTTTTCATCGGCGAAAGGCATCACATACTCAAGCCATACTTTTTGTCCGTTACTTTCAAAGCCTACCGGGCTTGCCGTGTTCATGTAGTTTTTCATAAACTCAAAAGAGGCATCTGTAATTACTGCTTTTGGTTTTAATTCTTTCTTTTTTGCTTTTTCTTTTGCCATTATTATTAAAATATTTTGCCGAAAGTAATGGAATAGATTGTAATTTTTATGGCCTTTACATGTTGTTAGCGAATTGTAGAAATCGGCTGAAAATAATAGCTCAGGACAGTTGGGCTGCTTATCTGTACTACTTTGCCCAACCTTGTTAATTTTATTCATCTGCCCTATGAGAATTTTAAAAACCGCCTTACTTATTTTAGTCTTTTGTGCATTATGT
>JAYUTQ010000184.1:0-3971 GCA_043755055.1 Chitinophagaceae bacterium
AATTTTACCATTGCCACCTGGGGAGATCTGGAACCATTTTTTAAAGAATTACAAGATAGAAACATCGATAGCCTGGCCGACCTGGAACAATGGCTAAAAGACAGCAGCGAACTGGAAGCGGCCATTAGCGAAGACGCCTGCTGGCGGCAAATAAAAATGACCTGCGATACCGAAAACAAAACGTTGGAAGAAGCCTTCAATTTTTTTGTAATGGAAATTTCGCCCAAAATGCAGCCATACGCCGATGCACTTAACAAGAAGCTGATAGCATCGCCGTTTACCGCGGCGCTGGATCAGGAAAAGTATTTTACCTACCTCCGCAGCGTTAAAAAAAGCATCGAATTATTTAGGGAAGAAAACATACCCATACAGGCGGAGCTTGGTGTAATGCAGCAGCAGTTTGGCCAAATAAATGGCCGCATGACGGTGGAGCATAACGGCAAGGAATACACCTTGCAGCAAGCCGCTAAATTTTTAGAAAGCAAAGACCGCAGCGAAAGGGAAGCCGTGTATTTTAAAATACAAAACCGGCGCCTTGAGGATAAGGATGCCCTGAACCAACTGTACAGCACCCTGATAGAAAAACGTCAGCAAGTGGCCGTCAATGCCGGGTTTGCCAATTTTAGAGATTATAGTTTTAAAGCCCTTGGCCGCTTTGATTATAGTGCCGAAGATTGCTTTCAGTTTCACGAAGGTGTAAAGCAGCATGCACTGCCATTGGTAGAAAAAATATACCAAAACAAAAAACAGAAGCTAGGTTTGGATCCATTAAAACCATGGGATCTGGAAGTGGAAGCAGAAGGTGTAGCTCCTTTAAAACCTTTTACTACAGGTGCAGAATTATTGGAGAAATCCATTGCCTGCTTCGATAAGATCAATCCCTTTTTTGCTGACTGTTTTAGAAAAATGCAGGAACTGGGTCATTTTGATTTAGAGAGCCGCATAGGCAAAGCACCCGGCGGTTATAACTGCCCCTTAGCCGAAAGCGGTGCCCCGTTTATTTTTATGAATGCCGCCGGGCAAATGCATGACGTTACCACTATGGTACACGAAGGTGGCCATGCTATCCATTCTTTTTTAAGCCACCCTTTGGAGCTAAGTGGTTTTAAAGAATACCCCATGGAAATAGCCGAAGTAGCAAGCATGGCCATGGAACTGATGAGCATGGATCATTGGGAAACATTTTTTGACAATGCGGAAGAATTAAACCGTGCCAAAGAACACCAACTGGAACGGACCATCACCATTTTTCCATGGATTGCAACCATAGATAAGTTTCAGCATTGGGTGTACGAAAATCCAACGCATACATTGGAACAAAGGGCAGAGAAATGGGTGGAGATTTTGAACGAATTTAGTACCAGTACCGTAGATATAACCGGGCTGGAACAATACCGCCAATACAGTTGGGAGCGGCAGTTGCATTTGTTCGAGGTACCATTTTACTACATAGAATATGGTATAGCCCAACTGGGTGCTATTGGTTTATGGATGCAGTATAAACAAAACCCGCAGCAGGCATTGGAAAATTATATGAATGCCCTTAGCCTCGGCGGAACAAAAACCCTGCCCCAACTTTACGAAGCAGCCGGTCTACAGTTCGACTTGTCGCCTGCCCGTATTAAAGAGCTTATGGAATTTGTACAGGAAGAATATGAAAAGTTGAAAGCAGTGTAGCCAAAATTATAGATTGGTTTTATCTAAAGCAGGAGTGTAAAATTGGCCTGATTTTTTTGTTTTACGTTGTCAATAAAAAAATTAAACAAAAAAGGTCAATGTTCAAACTTTATTCTTTAGGTTTGCATAAGTAAATAACAAAAACCTAAAAATATGTCTGCTGTAGATTTCGACCAAATGTTGCTTAGCAATACTGAGTTTTTAAAACCATTTGCTATAACCCTAACTAAGGATCATGAAACGGCGAAGGACCTGATGCAGGAAACCATTTTCCGTGCATTGGCTAACAGGGATAAGTATAATGTAGGCACCAATGTTAAGGCATGGCTGTACACCATTATGCGTAACATTTTTATTAACAATTATCGCCGTAAATCGAGGCAGAATACGGTGTTTGATAATACGCCAAATGATTTCTTAATTGATTACAATCAGGTAACCATTGCCAATCCGGCCGAAAGTAATTTGAAATTAAAAGAGATAGGTAAAGCCATACATGGTTTGCCGGAAATCTTCCGTAACCCATTTCTGCTGTACTACGATGGTTACAAATACCACGAAATAGCCGAAATGTTGGAAGAACCTTTAGGCACCATTAAAAGTCGTATCCACTTTGCCCGTAAATTGCTAAAAACGCAATTACAAAGAAGATAGGGCAGTCCATATATATCTGGTATTATACCTAAACAAAAAACGTTCCTTTGCAAGGAGCGTTTTTTAATATAAACTCATTAGTTTGTCTAAAACAGCAATTATTATCGGTAGTGGTTTTGCAGGACTTTCTGCAGCCTCATTTCTTGCCAAAAAAGGATGGAAGGTAACTGTTGTGGAAAAGCATGATCAGGCAGGCGGCCGTGCAAGAAGGCTGGTAGCCAATGGCTTTACTTTTGATATGGGCCCAAGCTGGTACTGGATGCCCGATGTGTTTGAAAGGTATTTTGCCCAATTTGGAAAACGGGTGGAAGATTATTATATACTGGAACGCCTCGATCCATCGTACCGAATCTATTGGCCCTCCGACATGTGGGATATGCCGGCCAATTACGAAGAAATGAAGGCGCTTTTCGAAAAAATAGAACCAGGTGCAGGAATTCAGTTAGATATTGTAATGAAAGAAGCAGCCTACAAATATGAAGTAGGTGTTAAAAAGCTGGTATTTAAGCCCGGCCAGTCTTACGCCGAATTTTTAGATATGGATTTGGTAAAAGGTGTTTTTAAACTCGACGTTTTTACCTCCATCAAAAAACATTTTAGCAAGCACTTTAAAAACCCGCAGCTAAGAGAACTGATGGAATTTCCGGTTTTGTTTCTCGGAGCATTGGCAGAGGATACGCCGGCCCTATACAGCCTTATGAACTATGCCGATATAAAAGGAGGTACCTGGTTTCCTAAAGGCGGCATGTATAGTATTGTGGAGGGCATGTACAAATTAGCCACAGAATTAGGCGTTCAGTTTTTATTTAACCACGATGCACAGGAAATAAAAGTGGAAAACGGAGTGGCTAAAAGTGTGGTGTGTGCTTTTTCGTCGACCGATGACCGGCCTCTGTCAACCGACGACCGTCAACCGACGACTGTCAGCAGTTCGGCGACCATAAACTTAAACGCAATCGATACAGACTCCGCTCCGGTAACGGTTGACGGTCGACGGTCGACGGTTGTCCTTTCCGCCGAGGTTATCATCTCCAACGCAGACTACCACTTTACCGAAACGAAACTGCTGCAGCCGCAATACCGCACGTACACCGAAAGTTATTGGAGCAAAAGGGTGATGGCGCCGGGCTGTTTGCTATACTATATTGGCCTTAATAAAAAGATTAAAGCACTGCCCCACCACAGCCTGTTTTTCGATGTGCCATTTGCCCCACATGCTGCTGATATTTACACTACGCCGCAATGGCCAAAAGAACCTTTGTTTTACGTAAGTGCCACTTCGGTAACCGATGAAAGCCAGGCACCGGCAGGATGCGAAAACTTATTTTTCCTGATTCCTGTGGCCGCCGGCCTTACAAACGATGATGAAATATTGAGGAAAAAATATTTCGACCAAATAATAAAACGTTTTGAGGAGCGGATTGGTGAACCGATTGCCGAAAACATTGTTTATTATAAATCGTATGCACACAACGATTTTATAAACGATTACAATGCCTACAAAGGAAACGCCTATGGCCTTGCGAACACTTTACTACAAACGGCTGTTTTAAAACCGGCTTGTCGTAGTAAAAAAGTAAAAAACTTGTTCTTTACCGGTCAGCTTACGGTGCCGGGGCCTGGCGTTCCGCCAAGTTTAA
>JAYUTQ010000185.1:0-3969 GCA_043755055.1 Chitinophagaceae bacterium
ATCCAAAAGCTATTTAGGTTTTGCAAAGGTTGGTCTGTGTAGTTAAGCACCCAATCTTGTTCTGTTACCGCTAATTTTTCAGTAACTATTTTTAATGCATTCCCAAACAATTGTATACCAAACCAATTGGCTATCCATTCAAGGCGTGGGGTTGTATGTTTGGCAAAAAGAATCATGTCGTTTTGTAAATGTAATAGCTGTATGCAGCATTCACACAAGATTAAAATGGTAATGGTCTTTTTAATTGCAACAAATTATCTTGTAGTAAAATTTCGAAAGACATGGCTTTGAAATACCTCATTCCTTTCCTGAGTTTTTTAGTAACCGTAGCGTTGGCGTTTGCCTTGCAATCTCATAATCCGTCGTGGTTAGATTTTATTGGATGGGCCAGTTTACTGGCACTTGTTATTGGCGGCATCAATCTAATTGCCGCAGTTGTACTCTTTGTAATTCGCCGCAAATCGTTGGCCAAAGTATTTTTATATACCGCCATAGCGTTGGTTTTGCTTGGTATTCTGGCCTCAGTATTATTATCAGAAAAATGGGCTCCCATTTCAAAATAATACCAAAACATAGATTTTTAAAAAGCCAGCCTAAAGCTGCCAAATACCCCAAAACGCTCTATTTTTTTAGTAGGCAATGGCTGTGGCAGCACCCTCCAAACAAAATCTACACGGAGAAATCTGAGGATATTATCAATGCCTGTTCCCAACTCAAGATAACTTTTGCCATTGAGGGCTTTGAAGCTATGGTTGCCTACAAAGTTGAGTTGTGTATTAGCATCGCTCAGGTTGCCCACCAAAAATTTAGCATTCCAAAACTGTCTGATTTTTAGTTTTCTTGTAAGCGGTATTAGCCGTAGTAACCTGTTGCCAAAATTATGTTCTACCTGTGCACCGGCGTACGTATCGCTAATGTACTCAAAGCGGTTCATCAGGTTAAAAACATATTTGTTGTAATAATACAAATCGTTGCCGGGATGCATTTCAAGCAGCATATAAGGTAGTGTGCCCCACACTTTGCCTACATAAGCATTGTAAAACAATTCGCCATTCGGCGGAATTTTTACCCAGTCGTGGATGCTGAAATGTACCTTGTCGTATTTATAACTGCTACTAAAAACGCCACTCCAGCCGTGGGCATATTTTAACTCCACAATGGGCTTATCGCTGCCCAGGCTTGTTCGGTAAAAATCATTTTCTAAAAACTTTTCTAAAAATGCATATCGAAGTTTGATACTCGTTTCAAAGTTATTGAGCTGATCGTTTGAGGCAGGTGGCAAATCGCTTTTTAAGGGCAGGCCGCGGAGGGGCGTGTACTGCTTGCTGCTAACTGTAATACGTGCCGAAAAACCACTCAGCGTTTCTTTAAAAAACTCGAACCGTGTTTCTTTAGATTTTAAAAATTTACGAAAAATGCCAGGCTTGCGGATGGCAAACGTAAAGATGTTATCCTGGCTGATATCGTCGTACATCAGCGGGCCATTATCAATATCGTTTTGGTACATAAGGTTAAGCGACATGCGTGGATGCTTTTGCGGAATATACAGCACTTCGCCGCCACCCTTCCATACCTGATCTCCAAAGCCATACGCAGCATAACCCCGAAGTTTTAATTTTTTATTGAAGCCACTGTTCGTCTGTACATCAAACCTGCTGCGGGTTCCCTCCCAGGTGTTGGTGCTAAGCCAGTTAAACCATGGGCCGATGGTAATGTTGCCCAATCTTTTATAACCTCCGGCTACAAAATCAAGGGTATTGCGGTATTTCTGAAAAAGCTTCATACTTTCCAGCGTATCTATCATGGCATAAATACTCTTTTCACTTTTGTTTAATTCCTCATGGCGGCTGTTTTTCCAAAAGGTATCGGCCTGTAATTCAGCATCGGCACTTACCAAAACCTCTTCCATAATCCTGTTTTTCTTAAGCGAATCTGTAACGGAAGGCTGGTTAACCAATACGTTTCTATAAGTACTCGTTTTTCTTCCCTTGAGGCCCATTTTGTTTTTGCCAATCGGGTACACATCAGCTATAAATTTATCCTTGCTTAAAAACCATGCACTATCGGTTATTAAATGAAACTCCTGAAAAATGCTGAGGTTTTCCAGAAAATTTACATTGGCATCTTTGCCCAAATGCATGGTAATACGCTGCACCGAAAAACTGGTGTCGTGTATCCATGCATCGCCTTCAAAAGTGTTTTCTCCTTTTCGCCTTGGCGTAAAAACCCAATGGAAATACCGCCGGCCACTTATGTACTGTGTGTCGGGTATGGAGTAGTCGTACCAGGCATCGCCATTGTCGCTAATGGGGCTAATAAAATCTTTATCAAATACGGGAATAAAATTGCTATACACATTCACATTTTGATACATGCCACCAAGTAGCTTGGTAACGCTTTCATTATTGATACCATTGGTTTTACTGGCCCTGATGGTTTCCCTAGTTTTACGTGGGCTGCGCTGGTAATAATAATCGCTAATGGTTTCTGTAAGAAAAATGGGCAATACCGGCGTGGCAAACTCGGTGGTATCTACATTTTTTAATAAAAAGGAAAAATGTTTTAGCAATTTGATGTTGCCCATTTTTTCCTTGTCAATCTTATTAAAATCCAGTTCCAGTTTATTGTAGAGCTCGTAGCTGTAATTATTAAAGCGGCCTTTATCGTTAATGGCCTTATTTTTTACAATTTTTCGCCACAATACCCAGCCCCGGCCTCTTTTAGATTTTATTACTACGCCACCACTCACGGCCCTTTCCAGGCTGATGGTAAGTTGTAATGTATCTTTTAAAACAGCCACTGGTACTGCAGCCCTTGCATAACCCACATAAGTAACTATAAGCGAATCATTAACCGGGCCTTTTAGGTAAATGGTAAACCTGCCTGTGGAGTCGGTAACGCTACCCCGTTTTAGTTTGCTAAATGATACCGAAGCAAATGGAACAGGTTCTTCGCTATGTGCATCTTTTACTATGCCGGTAATTACCACAGACTGTGCCCAGATATTTGAACACATCATTACAAATAATATCATTAAAAATTGCCGGAAATTGACACACGTCATGCTTCAAAAATAAGCAGGTATTTAATTGAATGCTGCTATGAATAACTGAACGCAACCAAAAGTGGACCAAAGGTTATGTTACACCCAGAAATTACTTAAGTAAGGGCGCAAAAAGTGGCTTTGTTTAATGCTAATGGAAGCTATCAATCTTACATACCAGATAATATTTCCATACCCTCTTTAAATAAAACAGGCTGCCCCACATTGTTGAGGCAGCCTGTTTATCATAATTAAAAAAATTGGCGTTACTTCATTTCCCGTTGCATAGGGTTGGGGCCATCCGGCACACTACGCCTTGAACCTCTTGTAGATTTATACAATTGCAAACGTGTGGGTTCTTCTTTTACCGGCCACACATTGTTCTTTTCATCTATATCGGCAGTTTCTCTCATCGGGTCTTGTACAATGCTTACCGCCTCCTTGTTTTTTATAAAAGACTTAGTCACTTGCTTTTCATTTTTTCGCCAAATTTCAGCAGGTATTTTTTCTATTTCTTTGGTACTGTCAGCATAGGTCCACTCTATAATTAACGGCATTACAAGGCCGCCTTTATTAGTAAAAGTTAGCTGGTACACCCATTTGTTTTTAAGCAATTCTTCATCAGCACTATCTGCAGGCTCCTGCTTTGTAATAATCGGCGGAAGCGCTGTTGTATCTACCTGCTTTTGCCCCCGGGCATAGTACCAGTAAAAGTCTCTCAGGCTGGTATCGGCATCAGCTGCAAAAGTGATGTTTTTATCTTCCCTGTTTCTGATTTTGGAAATGTCTTCAAAAGTATAGGTATTAGGTTTGGGTATGCGAATGCTATCGTTTGCACGGCCACCCCTTCTGCCAGATGGGCCGGCCGCCATGGCACTGTCTGATAGGATAGCGCCGCCTGCCGGTTTAAATACTTTTACACTATC
>JAYUTQ010000186.1:0-9152 GCA_043755055.1 Chitinophagaceae bacterium
ACGCAAATAAGAAGCCTGCGCCTGGAGAAATAGTAGCCACACCGCTGGAGACCTTACGAGGTATCGGGCTCAGTTATGCCAAGGCTAATTATGTGCAGAATGTTTGCAGGTTTTTTATAGAAGAGGAGCTTACCGATGTAAAACTGGACCAGATGAGCAATGAAGAAGTGATCAGGTTCCTCTCACAAATAAAAGGCGTGGGCCAGTGGACGGTAGAAATGATCCTCATGTTCACCCTTGGCAGGGAAGACATTTTTGCGCTGGATGACCTGGGCATACAAAACAGCATCAAAAAATTGTACAAACTGGAAGCGCTGGACAAAAAAGCCCTGAAAGAAAAAATGCTGCAGATAGCCGCCAAATGGCAACCCTACCGAACCTATGCCTGCCTGCACTTGTGGCGATGGAAGGATGGGGGTTAGGGATTGGTTGATTGGGGATTAGTTGAATAGGTTGTAACATTTTGACAAAATGGCTTCGCAGAAAATAAAATACCCACACTGCGGTATCGTTTTCTACAACAAACAAAACTATTTTGCCGTTTTTAAGATACACTATGAAAAAAGCACTCAGCCTTCTTGTATTTTCTTTTTTGCTTGTAAGCCTTCAAGCCCAGGGCTTGTGCGGCGAAGTGAATTTTTATTTTCAGCAGCTTACAGTAAACTGCCGCAATATTGCCGGACGGGTAATACCTACTGTAAAAGAGCATGTAACCAACCGTGTTATCAGCGGCATGCACCATGGCCAATGCAGTGGCGTACAGACTTACACTAATGATTTTGTAAAATTTTATTCCAAAAAATTTGATGGGCCCGAGGCCGCCGATAGCTTGTTTCAGCAGTTTAAAGAAAAGCTAGCCACCTGCATGAAGGCGGATGGTTTTAGCATAGAATCGCAGGCCAATATTGATGATGGCGATAAAATTATACGTTGGTCTAAAAGCATTTTAAAAATTACCAAAACAGTAGTGCTAGATCTAAAACCCGACCCCGACGGCGGTTTTATCGTTACGCTTGAAATGATATTATCCTCCTAACAATTCCAATGCTTTTATAATCCGGTGTTCTGTTTCTTTTTTACCAATTAACGCTGCGATTTCAAACACGCCGGGGCCAAACTTGCCACCTACCAGCATAATGCGGAAGGGCAACTGCAATTCACCAACTTTTAATTCTTTTTCTATAGCCGTGTCTTTAAATGTGGCTTCAATATTTGGGGCAGTCCAGTCTTCCAGCACCAAAAGTTTTTCTTTTACAATATCAAAAAAAGTGGCTTTGTCTTCATTCCATTTTGGCTTTATGGCTTCGGTATCCAGCACTTCGGGTGTAATAAAAAAGAAGGAAGCCTGCTGCCAAAAATCGCTCAGCAAGGTGCAACGATCTTTTACCAAACCCACTATCTGCTGCAAATAACTTGTCTCAAGGTTAGCATAATGGTCAGGTTCTAAACCAATTAACCAATCACCAATCAACTGGTTACTGCTCCGCTTAATCCATTCATGATTATACCATTTGGCCTTTTCGTAATCGAACTGAGCCCCGCCTTTATGAACATGATCCATACTAAAAGCCTGTACCATTTCCTCTTTGCGATACAGTTCTTGAGGAGAGCCATCGTTCCAGCCCAATACAGCCAGCAGGTTTATAAATGCCTCCGGCAAAAAGCCCCGTTCTCTAAAGCCTTCGGTAAAATCGTTTTTAGCCACATCGGTCCAGTTCATTGCAAAAATGGGGAAGCCATATTTGCTGCCATGGCGTTTGCTCAGTTTGGCGCCGTCGGGGCCTAATATTAATGGCAAATGAGCCCATTCCGGCATGGCATCTTCCCAACCCAAATATTTCCACAGCAGCAGGTGTACCGGGGCGCTGTTCAGCCACTCTTCGCCTCTAAAGGCATGGGTAATCTGCATCAGGTAATCGTCCACTACCACGGCAAGGTGGTAGGTAGGCATGTTGTCAGCTTTCAGCAATACTTTATCATCGCTTTGCGAGGTATTAAAATTTACCGCTCCACGAATCATATCTGTAAAACCAATTAGCTCATCTTTCGGCATTTTAATGCGGATCACATGCGGCGTTCCGGCATCCAGTAAGGCCTTGGTTTCGGCTTCGCTAAGGGTTAATGAGTTTTTCATTTTTTCCCTGATGCCGTGTCCATATTGCGGTGAAGGGTTCTCTGTGGTTTTAAAATTGGTACGCATGGCATCAAGCTCTTCCGGCGTATCAAAAGCGTAGTAAGCATAGCCATTGGCTACCAACTGCTCAGCATATTGGCGGTACATGGGTTTGCGTTCACTTTGGCGGTATGGCCCGTAAGCTCCGCCATGGACGGGGCTTTCGTCGGGTTCTATGCCGCACCATTTAAGGCAGTCGAGGATGTATTCTTCAGCCCCCGGCACAAAGCGGCTTTGGTCTGTATCTTCTATACGCAGTACGAATGTGCCGCCATGCTTACGGGCAAAAAGGTAATTGTACAACACGGTGCGTACACCGCCCAAATGCAAACCGCCGGTAGGCGATGGGGCAAAACGAACTCTAACAGGCTTACTCATGTGGCAAAGATAAAGGCAGGGCTATAATCATGAATTGCTTTAAATTTGGTAAAAATGTATTGACCATGGATACAAACGTAACGATAGAACGCACCTTAGAGGTAATGAAACATTTACCCGAGGAAGAACAAAAAAAAGTAAGCCATTTTGCAGAAAAAATATTGGCAGAAATGGAGGATAGGATGATAACAAAGTGCATTATGCAATTGGCAGCCATGTCGCCACGTACCTGGGAATTTTCAAATGATGGAGAAGTGTACACCGAAAAAGACGCAATAGGCCGATATGGAAATTAATATCAGAGACATCGTTCTGGCTCCATTTCCTTACACTGATTTAAGTGACAATAAACTTAGACCAGGACTTATCCATAACAGATTTCAAAAAATTTGTGATAGTCTGTCTATTAAAATCAGCTCCTCAATTTCTGGTTGAAAATGAATTTTTACCTCACATTTACGCCCTGGTGGCTTAAAAAAATGTATCCCACCTGCGTTTGGGATTTGCCTGTTACTGGCAAAACTATTTTTCTAACTTTTGATGATGGACCGCATGAAACAGCCACGCCTTTTGTACTGCAACAATTGGAGCTGTACAATGCCAAAGCCACGTTTTTTTGTATTGGTAAAAATGTAGCCCAATATCCGGAAATATTTAAGCAGGTAAAAGCCAAAGGCCATGCCGTAGCAAACCATACCATGCACCACGCCAATGGCTGGAAAACAAATGATGATGCGTACCTGAAAGAAATTGCAAATGCAGATTCGTTGATAGGCTCCAACCTTTTTCGGCCGCCGTATGGCAGAATTAAAAGATCACAAATCTTAAAAATTCAAGGGTCAAGGAACAAGGGTCAGGAATCAAGGATGAAGGAACAAGGTTCAGGACTTAAGGTTCAGGAATCAAGGTCCACAAATCACAAATCAGAAATCATCATGTGGTCTGTTTTGTCGGGTGATTTTGATACAGAGATAGATGGTGAAAAATGCTTTCAAAATGTAATACGAAAAATAAAGCGGGGTAGCATCATTGTTTTTCATGATAGCCAGAAAGCCTTGCCACGGCTGCAATACGCCTTGCCCAAGCTATTGCAATGGATGCAGGAAAATGGGTATGTGTCGGAGGCGATAGTTCTGTAGTCATTGCGAGGAAGGTTCTTGCCTGACGAAGCAAGCTCAAGGATTCGGCAATATATCAACCCGTCTCCCAGAGGTTGCTTCGGGCAAAAAATCTTTCAGAACCGCTAGTTTATCGTGTCTGTTGATAAAAGCCAAATAGTAGTACTGCTTTTCAACGGAGTCCCGTAATGCTACGGGATTAATAACGTTCGCCAATGTCGCCAAATAGTAGCACAAATGCCCGGCTCCAAAATATAATTCTACCACATAAAAAAGGAAGCCATAAAGACTTCCTTTTTATTATTCGTTCAATTACAATTGACCAATGACCCATTGACGAAAACGGCTACTTTTTATTTATTTCCACAATAGCATAGGCTACACTTTTATCACCTGCCGGGGCAGAGAATCGCATATTACCTTTGCCGGTGCTACTAACCTGCATACGGCCGGTGCTTGCTCCCATAGTGCTTAGTGCACCCGACAAGGCAGCTGCATAATTGGTGCGGTTTTTACTAATGGTTTGGTTAAGGTTGTACCAGTTTAGTTCCTGCTTGCTTACTACCACAGCTATATAATCTTTTGTTCCAATATCATCCGGTTGCATGCTTTTATCTTTCGGAAACATTCGGTAGCCGGTAATGCCACAATACGGACTATAGGCCGTTTTAGTAGGATCGTCCTTTTTAGGATACGGAAACAGGGTGTAGCTGCCATTGTCCGTTTCCTGCCCAAAAACATATACATAGCATTCGTTGGTGTTTTTTACTTCCACCCTAAATGTGGTGGCTTTAGGAATGGTGGCGCTGGTAAAAACATTGTTGGTGCCGCCGCTCAAAGGAAGGTATGCTTTAGGTTTTCCGGCTACGGTTTCTATCAAACCTACTTCGCAATCGAAGGGTTGGTTAAGGGCTGCACCCTGCTTAGGCAAAGGATCTACACCGTAAGCTTCCCGTAAAAAATTCTTAAAATCGGCGTAGCGAACCCAGCCTATTCCGTTTTCGCCCCACTCCGGTCCCCAGCTATTCATTATCTGTATAGCGCCGCCGGCCATACGGTCGTCGTAACCAATTACACACATTGCATGGCCGCCAAAGCCCATCTGCTGTTGGTCTTCGCTGGTAGGCTGCCAAAGTTTTTGGCCCATCATCCCTTCCATAAAACTGCCGCCTACCATCATACCGATAATTACCGGTGCATCTTTTGCAAGGTGTTCTTTAATAGCTCTGATGCTGATGCCATTTACATCTTCGCTACTGGTAAGCCTTGTAAAACCATGTATTTTATAATTGGCCGCTTCCTGCATTTGGCCATTGCCCGGCCCCCGGCTACAATTGCTTTCATCGTACGGAAATTCGCTCAATGGCAAAGACCCGTTTCGCTGCATAAATTCCATAGCACGGATAATATAACTGCCCTGGCAGCCATCTAGGCCAATCTGATTGTATAAAAAAGAAGGACTGAATGCTGTGCCGTTGGGCTCTACACCTTTGCTGGCTGCTTCCATAATGGTACGGGCTCCGTAAGCGGCACTCCAGGCCACGCAACTGCCCTGGCGGCCCTGGTTTTGGCGTTGTGGTGCAAAACGTAACAGGCTTATCATTTCCGGCAACGGGTTTTTTACATTGTCGTCGCTGAGGCCTTCGTACACACTGGCTTTGGCATATTCTTCAGGCTTTAATTCACCGCCTTTCGAAAATTGAGATACGGTATTGCTAAGTCCGCCACAGCTTTTTTGGCCCAGCAAAAAATAAGCAGCTACACCTGCTATTAAAATAAAAATGCCAAACTTGCTTTTAAACAAGCCCATTAAAAGTGGTAACAAAGCAAATATGCCACCGCCTCCACCACCACCGGGTAAACGGCCACCTCCGCCGCCGCCACCCGAATTGTCATCATTGTATTCGTTTTGATCCTGCGGATCATCTACCATACGTACCGGCATAACTGATTATTTTAGTAAATAAAGTAAAGGCATTTTTTTTAGGCAATACATATTTTTTGCTTGCCCCGCTTATTGCGGCGGTTTATCAGCTTTTGTGCCTTAATGAAGCATCGTTGCGACGCTCCGTTCAAGGCCAGTGCTACTATGTAGCTTCCTTACATTTTAACCAGGCTTGCCATTGTAAGTCGCTGCTATTCTTCCGATTTATTTTTCATCGCCATTAATAGAGAATAGGCGCCTTTAATGACATAAGAAATGTTCTCAGGATTTTTAGCTTCGGATTGTATTATCTCTGTAAATCCGTTTTCTGTTTCGCCTATTGTTACTTCTACCATCTCAAACTGATTCTTACTTTTTACTTTGTAAATAAACTGTTTGCCTTCAAACCTCACAATCGCATCGTTGGACAAAACAAAGGCACGGCTCTTTTTTACTTCAATTTCTGCATTCATATATGTACCCGGAATTAGAGCATGGTCGTAATCTTCAAAATGACAATGTACTTCCGTATTGCCATCCATGGAAAGGTCTTTGCCAATCAGCAATATTTCGCAGGGATGTTTTTTATTGGGTTCGTTATTGGTAAAAGCCATCAATTTTTGCCCGATGTACAATTTGTCAAGGTCTTTCTCAAACACCCTTAATGCCAGATGAATATCAGTAGGATTAATTAGTTCGAAGAGGACTTCGGTAGGCGATACATATTTACCAATATTTACATTTACTTTAGATACATAGCCAGCTATAGGTGCGTAAATATTTATACTTCGGGTAATACTTGTTTCGCTTATTTTATTAAGGTTAATGCCGGCCAGTTGTAGCTTTTCAGCCAGTGCTGTAATTAAAATGCGTTGGCTTCTAAAATCGGCTTCAGCTTGCTGGTACACTTTGTCGCTGCTGGCCTGGCTTTGGTTAAGTTCTTTCTGGCGTTTGTATTCATTTTCTAAAAAACTAATTTTTGCTTTAGCCGTTAAGTAATCCTGCTGTAGCTGAATATACTGCTGATCTTCTACCACCGCAATTACTTCGCCTTTTTTAATGTGCATACCTGGCAGTAGCTTGGTTGTTTTTAAATACCCGCCCAATGGTACGCTAATGGAAACCATATTTTGTGGCGGTACATCTATTTTCCCGTTCAGTTTTAAGATGGTTGCAATTTCCTGCTGCTGCATGGTACCAGTTACAATGCCTGCATTTTTCATTTGTACATCGGTAAGTGTTACCATTGTTTCGCTGCCATCCACCGCCGCTGGCTCTTCTGTATTTTGCTTTTTGCCACAGGCAAAAAGAAAGTGTACAAAGCATGATATTATAAATAGATATTTCATGTTCGGTTTTAATGTTTGCTAATTAGGTAAAGAAGTTGGATGACCGATAAGTTGAGGCTGTTAACGGCTTCTATATAATCGTTTTTTACAGTAGTGGCCTGATGTATTAATTGCA
Source organism: Chitinophagaceae bacterium (assembly GCA_043755055.1). Lineage (GTDB taxonomy): Bacteria > Bacteroidota > Bacteroidia > Chitinophagales > Chitinophagaceae > JAZKFT01. Next base: position 7,058 of record JAYUTQ010000186.1, read on the forward strand.
CCCAATCGAGGTAATTTATGGCGCCCCCTGCCAGTTGCTGATTAGCTGTGGCAGTTATTAGTGCTGCATTTTTTAAAGCTTTGCTTTCAAAATATTGTACTGTTTGCTGTTGCTTATTGTATTGGGCTAATGCTGTCTGGTATTCGTTTTGCAACGTTTGCAGCCCAACGGCATAATTGCTTTGGGCCACCTGTTTGCTAAATACAGCGCTGTTTATTTTTTCCTTTTGTGCCGTGGCAAAAATGGGAATACCTAAACCTACCTGCACCGCACTAAAACGTCTGGAACCCGGGTACAATTTATTATCGGCACCGGTGCCTTGTATACTCATATTGCTATAGCCTAACCACATTTCGGGCAGTAACTTGCTTTTCTCTAATTGCACCACAGCATCTGCAGTTAACTGTTGTTGCAAAATGGCTTTTAAAGAAGGATGTTTGCTGAGCAATGCAGTATCGGAAATGCTGGTGGTTTCTATTTTATATCCTTTTGTAACAGGCCTAAATGTGGCAGTAGTGTTTAATAAATATTGTAACTGCATTTGCAAAATATCAGCATCCTGTTGGAGTTGAACCAACTGTAAACGGATTTGACCGAGCTGGGTTTCAGCACTTGCTTTTTCCAATAGATTGGTTTCGCCTTTGGCTAAACGGAGCGCTGCTCTTTTATAAAAGGCTGTATAAAGACTATCAGCATATTGCAACAATTGCTTTTTTTCTTCTATGTAAATGATAGCGTAAAATACATGTGCTACCTGCTTTTTCAGCTCTGCTTCTTTTACAGTTACATTCAGCAATCCTGCTTTCCACTCCTGCTGCAATAATACTTTCTGGCTGCTGTATACTTTTGGAAAACTAAAGGACTGTGAAACACCAAATTTGGTATCGGTGTAAATGCTATTAATCTGCCCTGCCTCTGCGGTTACACTTGTTAACGGAATGGCTTTTGCTGTCTTGATAAGTTGCTGCAGATACTGTGCTTTTAGCTGCTCATTTTTTACTTGTAAATTATTTTTAATAGCTGTATCTATTGCAGCCTGTAACGTAATGCCGGTTTGAGAAAATGCCGTATTACACAAGCCTGATAAAAGCAATATGATGACAACGGTTCCCGGAAGTTTGCCATGCTTTTTGCCTTTGATTGTTCCCTTTTCGAAAACCATGTATAAAACAGGCAATACGAATAGGGTTAGAAATGTAGCGATTAATAAACCGCCAATTACTACCGTAGCTAAAGGCCGCTGCACTTCGGCACCTGCACCGTTGCTTACTGCCATTGGCAAAAAGCCAAGCGATGCAACAAAGGCAGTCATTAAAACAGGCCGCAGCCTTACTTTGGTTCCCATTAGTACAATTCGTTTTAAATCGGTTGTCCCTTCCATTTTTAAGCGGTTAAATTCTGCAATTAATACGATGCCATTTAATACGGCCACACCAAACAAAGCAATAAAACCCACGCCGGCACTAATGCTAAAAGGCATGCCACGTATGGCCAAAAATAATATACCACCAATGGCAGAGAGCGGTATGGCGGAGTAAATAAGTAAGCCATGTTTAATAGAACTAAATGCAAAATACAGCAGTAAAAAAATGAGCAATAGTGAAACAGGAACCGCTATCATTAAGCGTTTTTTTGCAGCGTTCAGGTTTTCGAAAGCACCTCCATAGGTTACGTAATAACCGGTGGAGAATTTCAATTGCTTTTCTACTTTAGCCTGCAATTCGTTTACGATTGTTTGTACATCCCTGCCTCTTACATTAAAACCTACTATAATTCTTCGTTTAGCATCTTCTCTCTGTATTTGATTTGGACCGTCTTTTATCTGTACATCAGCTAATTGATACAATGGAATTTGAGTGCCTTGCGGTGTAGGTATCAACAGGTTTTGTACGTCTTTTACATCCTGTTTTAATTCACCTTTAAGCCTTACGACTATTTCAAAACGCTTTTCTCCTTCGAAGAGCATACCAGTCGTTTGTCCGGCAAAAGCAGTATTTACCACTTTATTAATATCTGCAATATTCAGGTTGTATTGGGCTATCGTATTTCTATTGTAGTTGATAATAATTTGCGGCATGCCCGACACCGCTTCTAC
>JAYUTQ010000187.1:0-9137 GCA_043755055.1 Chitinophagaceae bacterium
TATATGAAAAACATAATCTTCGCCACGGCTTACGGTGCCGGCTACCGGCTGATTATTGTAAAATATTTTTGTTTGCCCATTGCTTTCCCAGGCATTTACATCGCTTGTAAAATTTGAATCTCTGGTTGCATATGTTTCGTAAGCCCGGCTATAAGCCATGTCGGGCATATACACACTCCCCGGTTCACGTTTTACGCCGCTGCAGGAAGCCATTACCACAACGCTTACTATACCTGTTATAATTGCTATTTTCTTCATGGTATTCTTTTCAGTTTTGGTAGCGGATTGCCATTGCAACCCCAACCGTATGCCATTAATTTTAGTGTGAAGCTGCTACTGTACCGCTGTACAACGTCTGTTCCTTATCGTAATGACCAAGCCACCAACCCGGCTCTACTACTTGTGTATTAATTTCTTTTGCGCCTACATTTTGTAATAAAGCACTAGCATCAGCCTCAGTAGTGCTTCCGGTACATTCTATTACCATTACAAATAAATCATCTGTAGCCCTTGCATGAAAATGGTGTTTGCGGATGAATGGAGACAACTGGCACAGGTAACAAAATGTAAGCACCATACCCACTGCCGCACACAACACGGTAAACTCAAAAGTTACAGGAACAAATGCAGGAAGCGGAAAATGTGGCTTACCACCAATGTTTAAGGGCCAGCTTGTGGTAAACACCCAACCCATAAAGCTCAATGCAATGGTAGTACCGGTGATGCCGTAGATAAATCCCGCAGTATGCAGGCTTGTTTCACGAAGACCCATGGCTTTATCCAATCCGTGAACCGGATAAGGCGTATATACATCGTGTAACTTAAAGCCGCTTTGCCTAACCCGCTTTACAGCCGGAAAAAGCACCGCTTCATCATCAAAACATCCTACTACAAATTTTTTCTTTGCCATATTTTTTTAAGTATCAAGAGACAAGAATCAAGATTCAAGTATCAAGGTTTAAGATTCGATTTAGATTGCTACCAATCAACTAATTACTAATCAACCAATCAACTAGTGAGCGTACTCATGTGCAAACTCCTCAGTTGTCATTTCTTCCTGCTTATCGTGTCCTTCTTTAAAGTTCTCTCCGTTTTTCTTCAGTATACCTTTAATCTCAGCGATTGCAATAACCGGGAAGAATTTTGCAAACAGGAAGAAACAGGTAAAGAACAAACCGAATGTACCGAGGTAGAAACCAATTTCCCATATAGAAGGCGTATAGTAATAAGCCCAGCTACTTGGCAGGTAATCACGGTAAATGGAAGTAACAATAATTACAAAACGTTCGAACCACATACCGATGTTAATCAATACGCTCATAAAAAATGTGAATGCAATATTCCTTCTCAATTTTTTAAACCAAAAGAACTGCGGGCTGATTACGTTACAAGCCATCATACCCCAATAACTCCATCCATAAGGGCTAAACAAATTGGCACGGCTGTAGAAGAACGCATAGCCTTCATATTTATTCATACTGTACCAGGCCATAAACAACTCGGTTAAGTAGGCAATACCTACAATAGACCCCGTTAACACAATAACTTTATTCATCACCTCAATATGCTCCAGGGTGATATATTCTTCTAAGGCAAAAACCTTTCGGGTAATCAACATTAGCGACTGCACCATGGCGAAACCGGAGAATACCGCACCTGCCACAAAGTATGGAGGGAAGATGGTGGTATGCCAACCCGGAATTACAGATGTGGCAAAGTCAAAAGATACAATGGTGTGTACAGAAAGTACCAGTGGCGTACTTAAACCAGCCAATACCAATGAAAGACTTTCATGACGCTGCCAGTGTTTGGTACTGCCCGTCCAGCCGAAAGATGCAACCCCGTAAAAACGTTTGGCCCATTTTAGTTTGGCACGGTCACGAATGGTGGCCAAATCGGGCAATAAACCTGAATACCAGAACAATAATGAAACGGTGAAATAAGTAGAAATCGCAAATACGTCCCAAAGCAATGGTGAAGAAAAGTTTACCCAAAGTGGTCCACGACTGTTAGGATAAGGCAATACAAAGAAAGCCATCCAAACCCTGCCCATGTGAAAAATGGGGAACTGACCGGCACACATTACCGCAAAAATCGTCATCGCTTCAGCCGCACGGTTTACACCCGTTCTCCAACCCTGGCGGAACAGCAAGAGGATAGCCGAGATCAATGTACCGGCGTGACCAATACCTACCCACCAAACGAAGTTGGTAATATCCCAACCCCAGCCGATGGTTTTGTTGAGGTTCCACTGGCCGATACCGTAGGTTACCTCACGGTAAACGCTATACACACCAAACAGCAACAGTGCTACCGCAATACCAAAGCCAATCTTCCAGAGTTTGGAAGGGGCGGCTTCAACAGGGCGGCAAATATCTTCCGTTATCTGATGATAATCTTTGTTACCATCTACCAGCGGTGGCCTTACTTGACTTTCGTACCTTAATAATGACATGTGGTCCTTGTTTTCTGATTTCCCGTTGCCGATATAACAACGGTCAGTCGTTTACTTTATATTATTTTGAGCCAATCTTTTTGTTCCCTGATGGAGCGACATTGGCGACGCTCCGTTCGAATTTTGTACTACTATTTACCATCATTTCTCCGCTGCGTTGCCCAACGTTTCAAACCATTCCTGTTATCGTATTCAATTTCATGTAAGGTTCCGACTCAGTGGTTGGTGAGGACACCAACCACGGCGGGCAGTATGCAATGGTTAGTGTCCCCACGAAACATCAGCAGTTAATGCGGCTGCGATTGAACTTCAGTTTTCACCTCTTCTTTATGTTCTCCTTCCTTGTGCTCTCCTTCAGTGTGTTCTGCACCATGCGCCTCTTTTGGCTTCATAGCAGGAATTTCCAACACTTCATCTGTGTTCCTCACTTTGGCCAAATAAGTAACATTTGGCAATACGTGCAATTGCTCTAAAACATAGTACAAGCGGTTCGGATTCTCTTCACGGATAGCACGGATGGCACTCTTCTTATCATTGATATCACCAAACATAATGGCTTCGGTAGGGCAGCTTTGCTGACAAGCTACTTTAACTTCTCCATCAATTATTGGGCGGTTATTTTTCTTAGCAGTTAACTTACCTTCTTGTAAACGTTGTACGCAGAAAGAGCATTTCTCAATTACACCACGGCTACGAACGGTTACATCCGGGTTCAACACCATACGTGTAAGCTCATCGTTCATCATCATGGTGGCATCACTTACGTGGCCCTCCTGATTATCGGGGAAGCTATCGGCACCTGTGTAATCGGCCCAGTTAAAGCGACGTACTTTAAAAGGACAGTTGTTAGCACAATACCTGGTACCGATGCAACGGTTATAGGTCATTTGGTTAAGGCCTTCGCTGCTGTGGTTGGTAGCGGCTACAGGGCACACATTTTCGCAAGGTGCATTATCGCAGTGCTGGCACATCATCGGCTGAAACACTACGCTCTTAACATCATCCGGATTAGTCTTATCGGTAACAAAGTAGCGGTCAATACGAAGCCAGTGCATATCATGTCCACGCAGTACTTCGCTTTTACCCACCATAGAAACGTTGTTTTCGGCATTACAAGCTACCACACAGGCGCCGCAACCGTTACAACTGTTCATGTCTATACTCATACCCCAATGTATACCCGGCCTTTCGTTCAGTTTCGGATCGTACAAAGAAGCCTGATCACGGTAGTCATCTATCTCACCGGTTTTTGTATAATCCTCAGCCAGTTCTTCTCTCCAATGTTTAATAAATTCTGGGTGCTTTTTAAGCGTACCCATTGTTGTTTCCCTTACCACCTCTATACGATCTACCCCAAGGCTATCGGTGTAAGAACCGTGTATCTGGTTTTGGGCAACCGAGTATTTTTCTTTGGTATTTTCTACAGTAGCACTAATAGAAACATAGTCTATAGTAGAGCCATTGAAGGAGGCTAAAGGGAATGCATTTTTGCCGGTTTCCTTAACTGCTTTACCAATGTTTTCGCTGCGGCCAAAACCTAATGCCACACCAATTGTGTTGGCATCTACACCCGGAACAATGATAATTGGCAATGAAATTTCTTTACCACCGGCTTTAATCTTCATCACCCATTTTTGATGGTGGGCTTCATATTCGTCAATGTCGCCGTTATCCATCATATCGATACCGAAAAGCTTCTTGGCATTTCCGGCACTAATCATAGCGTAGTTATCCCAGGTAGCTTTTGTTACCGGGTCTGGCAATTCCTGCAACCATGGGTTGTTGGCTTGCTGTCCGGCACCCATACTTACCTTTTCGTAAAGGAACACTTCGTATTCGCCACCTTTTTTGGCAGCACTTACTGCCGCAACAGCAGCAGCTACAGCACCTGAATTAAAAGCGGCACCACTTACTGCCATTTCACCGGCAGGTGTAATTATACCGTCTCTTAAGGCTGCATCCCATGTGGCAACATTGCCACCTAATTTACCAAGCCAAAAGGTTTTAAGGTATGCCAGGTAATCGTTTCCGGTTGTGGCAACGGGAACTGCAGTAGCTTTTTTGGTAGTATCCGCAGCAGCGGTAGTTGTAGCTACTGTAGCGGTAGATTTAGAACCCCATTTTAGCAAGCTATCCTGCCATGCACGGGTTTTAAATAATGGGTTTATGGTAGGCTGAATAAGGGAATAATAACCTTGTTTAGGTTCTGCATCGCCCCAGCTTTCAAGATAATGATGGGTAGGAATTACATAGTTACACAGCTCGGTTGTTTCATCCATTTTTTCGTTGAAAGAAACGGCCACTTTTACCTTAGCCATACCAGCCTTAAACTGATCAGCCATTGGGTGGCTGTACATTGGGTTAGCACCAGCAATCAGCACAGCACCAACGGTACCGGCGTTCATGTCCTTTACCAGGTTAATCATATCGGCATCTATACCCTGACGGTAATTTACCGGTACGGCCCAGTTGATGGTTTTACCATTGGCACCAATAGCCTCATTAATAGCATTTACTATTATTTGAACATTGGCATCGTTGCTGCCACTTACTACCAAAGCGTTGCCAGCAGCGGCTTTTAGGTCGGCAGCGGCTTTTTTAATACCCTCTTTAAATTTAGCATCGCCAATTGTAGCAGCGGTTCCGTTAAGGGCGTTTAATAATGATAACGCTACTGCACCCGCTTCACTTGGACGGTGCGTAAAACGCTCATCTGCACTTGCACCCGTCATGCTCATGATGCTTTCGAACTGATAATGTTTGTTCATTACCAGGTTCTTCTCATCTATTTTACGGCCTTTTGAATATTGCTTTGCAAATTCTACCGGGCTAAGCCATGTGCCCAAGAAATCGGCTGCAAGACTTACCACCACTTTTGCATTATCGAAATGGTAAGAAGGAATGCCTTTTTTACCATAAGAAATTTCATTGGCCTGTATCATACCGCTGTAAGAAACCGCATCGTATTGTACGTGGCGGCTACCCGGATATTTAGCTAAAAATTCCGCAATTAATTGCTTGGTAGATGGAGAAACGATGGTAGATGTAAGAATGGCAATAGTGCCGGAACCGATGCCGGCCATTGCTTCGCTCACCATTTTATCCATGGTTTCGAATGTAGAAACCTCTTTCCAATCTTTACCTACACGCTGCATAGGGAAACGCAAACGGGCAGTATCGTATAAATCTAAAACTGATGCTTGTGCCCTGGCACTTGTGGCTCCTTTAGTTAAGGGGCTCAAATCGTTGCCTTCTAATTTAATAGGGCGGCCATCTCTTACCTTGGCTACCACACTTACCACATCTCCATCCTGAACATAGGTAGTGGCATAGTAATTTGATACGCCCGGTGTAATGCTCTCTGGCTTATTTACATAAGGAATCGAATTGTTAACCGGCATTTCGCAACTGGCAGCTAATGTTGCAGCAGCAGTACTAAAACCAACATACTTTAAGAAATCCCTTCTGTGTGTTTTAGAATCCAGCAAACCACCATCCGATGCAAACGGCAAATCCTCCTGGAATTCGTCTTTTGCTGCTTTTTCAAAAGCCTCACTCTGGTTAAGCTGACCGAAACTTTGCCAAATCTTGCTCTGAGCCATATTTTAATTTAAATTTTAATGTGCAAATATGCAAATAGACAAATAGACAAATCTGCTAATCTGCAAAATATAAGAACGAGTGTGATGCTACAATTTGATGGCATTTGTACATTAGCACATTCGCCTATTGGCTAATTAATTAGTAGTGGCATTTCTGACATTCTGTTCCACCAATCATTTCTACGCTAATACTATCTGTTTTGCCGCTTTTAATGTCGTCGTGGTATTTTTCGTAAATGCTATAGAATTTATTGCCATTGCCTTTATCGTCGTTAAACTGCACTTTGCTTTCGCGGTGGCAATTAATACACCAGCCCATGCTTAAATCGGAGAACTGCTTCACTTCGCCCATTTTCTGTATTTCGCCGTGGCAGGTTTGGCATGCTACTTTACCAGCCACTACGTGTTGGCTATGGTTAAAGTACACATGGTCGGGTAGGTTGTGTATGCGTACCCATTCTATAGGCTTCGCTTTAGAAGGATCCCAGTTATTACTAACTGCAGGATCGAAACCGGCATATTTGTAAAGCTTTTGAATTTCGGCAGTACCGTTGATCTCAACGCCCTCTTCGTCGAACATCTTTTCGCCATTGTACTCCTGTATGGCCATGTGGCAGTTCATACAAACATTTACCGAAGGTATATTGCTATGCTTACCCGCCTGTGCACCACCATGGCAGTACAAACAGTTTACCTGATTGGTGCCGGCATGTACTTTATGTGAGTAATATATAGGTTGTACGGGTTGGTAATCTTTGCTACGACCTAGGCCTATAGCACCACGGGCCAGTAAGAAACCCGATATAACAAAGAATACAAGTGCAGCACCTAGTAAGTACACCTTGTTTTTCCAAAAAGCAACCGGCTCCGGAGAAACAATACCGTCTTTATCGTCGGTTAATTTTTTAAGATTGCTGTTAACCTGTAATAATATAAGGGCAACAATGGCAAGGATCAAAGTGATGACACCAAAAATGAGTGAATTGTCGCCAGCCTCTTTTGCAGCACCTACTGTTTCACCCGGAGGCCCCGTTGCAGCTACAGCTGGCTTCCAATCCTTCATGTATTTGATGATGGCATCAATATCTGCATCAGCCAACCCATTAAAAATGGTCATGGCAGATGGAGCATAGTTCTGAATCTGAACTGCATAAGGAAAACCTGTGGCCACTTCCTTTTGCCAGTTTTTTATCCAGCTAGCTAAATGCTTGTCATCTCCCCATCTTTCGGATACCCCTTCAAGGGCAGGCCCCACAAGTGCCTTATCCATTTTGTGGCAAGAGGCACAATTGTTGGAAAACAGCGCTTTACCATCCTGGGCAGATACACTGGTAATAAGAACAAACAATAAAACCGAGCTAACGGCAACTATCTTCTTGAAAATTCTGATGTGCTTGAACATAGACAGCTAAAAATTGGTTTCGTGGATAAGCAGAAGATTATCTGATATCGGCGGGCAAAAATATGACAGGAAGGTGACAAATATGAATGAAAAGAATTTTTTTTTTAACCATGCCCACATTGGGTTTCAGCCGATTGTTGTATTTATTTACATGCTACATGCACAGATTTGTCCACAGATTTGTTGAATGAATATTGAAAATAAAAAATGGTTTCTTCCCCATTGCTTTTTATTACATCTTCGCATCCATGTTTAAGAACCTACAGGCAAAATGGAAAGTTAATGGCTGGCAGTTAGCACTTATACTTATCACTTTTGCAGCAGGGGGCAGCCTAACCGGCTTAACCGGCCGAAAGCTACTGGCACTTACAGGTATGGAACATGATATACCTTATTATATACTATACGTGGTTGTAATGACCCTGCTTTGGCCATTTGCCGTGCTGCTGGTTAGTGTACCATTGGGCCAATACCCTTTTTTTATAAAATATATTAAGCGAATGCTTGGCAGGTTTGCTGGTAAAAGCCACGCCACGGTGTTGGAGGAACAGGAAGAAAAGTTGGCAGTTGAGGAGTTGGCAGTTGGCAGTATTGAATTACCAGTTACTAAGATTGCCATTTTTGCTTCGGGTGCCGGCAGCAATGCACAAACAATTATTGACCATTTTCGTACAGATAATAGTGTAGAGATAGCATTGATTGCATGTAACAAACCGGGAGCCGGGGTTTTGTCTATCGCCGAAAAAGAGTGTATTGCTACTATTATAATAGATAAAGAATCCTTTTTTAGGGGAAATGCTTATGTGGCAGAACTACAATCGGTTGGTATTGGCTTTATAGTGCTGGCAGGTTTTCTTTGGAAAATACCAGCTGCCCTAATTAAAGCATACCCGAACAAAATCGTCAATATTCACCCTGCATTGTTACCCAAATACGGCGGCAAAGGCATGTATGGCCATTTTGTACACGAAGCCGTCAAAGCCGCCAATGATACCGAATCCGGGCCGACGATCCACTTTGTCAATGAAGCGTATGACGATGGAAATGTCATTTTTCAGGCAAAATGCCCCATTGCCCCCCAGGATTCGGCGGAAGACATTGCCCGGAAGGTATTGGCACTGGAACACCGTTATTATCCAACTGTCATCAAAAACGTTTTGATGTCACTCGACTAATTGTTTATGAAATACCAATTTGCAATTTTATTTTTTATTGCATTGTTCCCAGCCCATTCGTTCGCCCAAGGCGATTTACGAACCGCACAGAGGCTGTATGAAGAAGGAAAATATGCCGATGCTGCCCAATATTACGAAAAGGCTTGGCGGTTGCGGACTGAAAAGCGCGACCTCATCTATCGGGCTGCGGAGTGCTATTATTGGGTAAAGGATTACCGAAAAGCCTCCGATTGCTATCAATTCGTGAAACATGACAACGAAGAGTTTGCCCTCGTTGGACTAAAGTACGCTCGTTCGCTCAAGCAGGATGGTCGCTACCGCGAAGCGATGGAGGAGTTCAAGTGGTTTGCCCGTGACTACAAAGGCCCCGGTAAAAACGACTTGGATAAAATCATCGTCAACGACATCAAAGGTTGCGAATTGGGCATAGATTTGGCCACAACCCGCAAAACAAAAGACCTTCCCGTGGAGGTAGTGTTGCTCCCAGAATGGATCAATTCTGC